>NZ_CAXQBR010000081.1 GCF_964222135.1 Euzebya sp. | reverse complement strand
CACGGACGAGCCGACGGCGATCGCCGTGGCCGAGCGGCTCCGCGGCGCCGTCGGCGAGCAGCAGGTGGACACGTCGGCCGGCCCGCTGACGGTGACGATCAGCGTGGGGGTGTCGGCCCGCGACGTCGCCGACGTGCCGAGGTCGGAGCTGCTGCGGGAGGCCGACCACCGCCTGTACGAGGCGAAGGCGCGGGGACGGGACCGGGTCGTCGCCGGCTGAGGATCAGCCGGCGCGGGTGCCCGTGAGCGCGGCGACGAGGCCGTCGCGGGGGACCTGGGTCTGCTCGCCGCTGGCCATGTCCTTGACGGTGACGACGCCGTCGGCGTGCTCGCGCGCGCCCATGATCACCGCCGTGGCAGCGCCGATCCGGTCGGCGTAGGCCAGCTGCTTGCCGAGCTTCGCGTCGGCGAGGTGCACCTCGGTGTTGATGCCGGCGTCCCGCAGCGCCCGCCCGATGGCGAGGTACTCCGCGTGGAGGGTCGGGTCCATCCGGGTGACCAGGACCTCCACGGTGGAGGGGCCGTCGACCACGATGCCCGCCTGCTCGAGGGCGTAGAACAGCCGGGTCAGCCCGATCGAGATCCCCACGCCTGGCAGCCGCGACCTGGTGTACAGGCTCGCGAGGTCGTCGTAGCGGCCACCGGAGCAGACCGACCCGATGTCGCGGTGGTCGGTCAGGAACGTCTCGTAGACCGTGCCGGTGTAGTAGTCCAGGCCGCGCGCGATCGACAGGTCGATGCGCCAGTCCGACTCGTCGATGCCGTAGGCGGCCAGGCCGTCGGCGACCGTGCGCAGCTCCGCCACGCCCTCGGCGAAGGTCGGGTCATCGATGCCGAGGCCGTCGAGGTGGGCGAGGGTCTCCGCCGCGCCGCCGCGGAAGCCGGCGAAGTCGAGGACCGCGTCGGCGGTGGCGGCGTCGAGGCCGATGCCCTCCGCGGTCAGCTGGGCGGCGACCTGGTCGGGGGACAGCCGGTCGAGCCGGTCGACGGTGCGCAGCACCGCCGTCTGGCGCTCGGTCCCATCCACCCCGAGGCTGGCGAAGAGGCCGCGGAGCACCTTCCGGTTGTTGACGTGGATCGCGAAGTCGCCGACCTGCAGGTCGGAGAAGACGGCGTGGATCAGCGCCGGGATCTCCGCGTCGTGCTCGACGGACAGGCTGTCGCGGCCGATCACGTCGATGTCGCACTGGAGGAACTCGCGGTACCGGCCGCGCTGCGCCCGCTCGCCCCGGTAGACCCGCTGGATCTGGTAGCGCCGGAACGGGAAGGCCAGGTCGTGCTCGTGCTCGGCGACGTAGCGGGCGGTCGGCACGGTCAGGTCGAAGCGGAGGGCCAGGTCGGGGTCCTGGCCCTGCTCGAGGGATCCCGTGGACTGGACGAAGTAGACCTGCTTCTCGGTGTCCCCGCCGGACTTCGACAGCAGCACGTCGGCCACCTCGAAGACGGGCGTCTCGATCGGCAGGAAGCCGAACCGCTCGTAGGCGGACCGGATCACGTCGACCATCCGCTGGAAGGCGATCTGGCGGCGCGGCAGCAGCTCCATGGTGCCGGGCGGGGTGCGGGGGGTGATGGTGCGCATGGCGGCCGCCCATCCTGCCAGGGGGTCCTCGGCCGGGGCGCGGAGGGGCCACCAGCCGGGCAGAGTGGGTGGTGATGGAGCCCGCCGCGTCCCCGCCCATGTACGTCGTCTGGGCCGGCGAGGTCCCCTACGACGTCGCGCTCGGCTGGCAGGAGCGGCTGGTGGCCGCCCGCCAGGAGGACGCGATCGACGACGTGCTGCTGCTGCTGACCCACCCGCCGACCTACACCGCCGGCCGCCACGCCGACGTCGAGGCCAACCTGACCGGCCGCCGTCCCGACATCCCGGTCGTGCGCATCGACCGCGGCGGCGACCTGACCTACCACGGCCCCGGTCAGGTCGTGGCGTACCCGATCCTCCGGCTCGCCCAGCGCGGCGCGGCGAAGGCGTACGTGACCGCCCTCGAGCAGGCGCTGATCGACGTGCTCGGGAGCTACGGGGTTGGCGCGGACCGCCGGGCGGGGTACCCCGGCGTGTGGGTGGCGCGCGCCGACGGGCCACCGGACAAGATCGCCGCCATCGGCGTGCGGATCACCCGGGGGGTGTCCAAGCACGGGATCGCGCTGAACGTCGACCCCGTGATGGCGGACTTCGACGGGATCGTGCCGTGCGGCATCACCGACGGCGGGGTGACGTCGCTGGCCGCCCAAGGCGTCGACGTCGACGTCGAGGACGTCAGGACCCGCCTGGGCTCAGCCCTGGCCCGATCCCTCGGGCGGACCCCCCAGCCGGCACGCCCGTCGGACCTGGGCCTGTGGGGGTAGGGGCGGTGGGCGTAGGGCTCGTGGGCACGGCGGGCGTGTGGAAAGCCATCGCCAGCGCGCCCACCCAGCCGAGCAGGGTCCAGCCGAGGAACGCGTTCACCACCACGACCGGCATCGGGTTCGGCCGGCGGCGGGTCAGCACGACGATCGTCGGTGCGAAGTAGACGGTCAGGCCCAGCAGGACGAGCAGGGCGATCGGGACGAACCAGAGCAGAGCCCTCATGGCGTGCACCCCCGTGCGGAGAGTCGGATGTGGGCGTGACGCTACGCCCGACCCCGGCCCTCGTCGAACGGTTGTCCACAGGTCCGCGGGCCGCCGGTCGTGGTGGTCCGACCGCCGCACGTTCCAACCCGTCGTCAGGTGGCCGGGACGTGGGCGAGCTACACGTCTCCGGTCGCCCAGGCACACCAACCGCACGTTCTCCGGGGACTCGCGGTGCCAACTGCACGCTCTCCGGTGGACGCGTCCCGCCGACTGCACGTTCGCCAGCACAGTACCGGACGACGTGCGGGTGAGGGGCCTCCCGAGCGGGACACCGTGCAGATGCACCTCGACGGGACCGGACTGCGTGCGGACGCAACCCTCCCATGGCACCCGACGGCGTGCAGACACGCTCCACGGGGCCGCTCAGGGGGGAGATGCACCCTCCACGGCACCCCACGACGTGCAGCAGCGCGCCCGACGGCACCGACGTTTGGTCGACGGATCCCCGGACCCACGGACCGACGTGCGGCCCGGCGCGTGGGCGCTGCACCGACGCCTAGACTCGGCGGAGCTGTGAGCACCATCGACACCTCCCCGTCCGCGGCCAGCACGATCCCGGAGGGCGCTCGCCGCCTGACCGTGGTCGGCGCCCCCACCGTCGCCCAGCGCAAGCCGGAGTGGATGAAGCGCCACATCCCGCTCGCCGGGCCGAACTACCGCGAGCTGAAGAAGACGATGCGCGGCGCGTCGCTGCACACCGTCTGCGAGGAGGCGGCCTGCCCCAACATCCACCAGTGCTGGGAGCAGCGGGAGGCGTCGTTCCTCATCGGCGGCGAGGACTGCACCCGCCGGTGCGGGTTCTGCCAGATCGCCACCGGCAAGCCGAAGGCCTACGACACCGACGAGCCCCGGCGGGTCGCCGAGACCGTCGCCGAGATGGGCCTGCACTTCGCCGTGGTCACCGGGGTGGCGCGCGACGACCTCCCCGACGGCGGGGCCTGGCTGTACGCCGAGACCGCCCGCCAGATCCACCAGCAGGTCCCCGGGTGCGGGGTCGAGCTGCTGATCCCGGACTTCTCCGGCGACTCCGACGCCCTGGACGAGGTGCTGTCCGCCGAGCCCGAGGTCCTGGCCCACAACCTCGAGACGGTCCGCCGCGTGTTCCGCCACACCCGTCCGGCCTTCCGCTACGACCGCTCGCTCGAGGTGCTCAGCCGCACCCGCGACCGGGCGCCGCACATCGCGCGGAAGTCCAACCTCATCCTCGGCATGGGCGAGACCGAGGCCGAGGTCTACGAGGCCATGGACGACCTCGCCCAGGCCGGCTGCCAGATCCTGACGATCGGCCAGTACCTGCAGCCGACCCACAACCACCTCGCGCTGCAGCGCTACGCCACGCCCGACGAGTACGACCGCTACCGGGCCTACGGCGAGCAGCTCGGCTTCGACCACGTCGAGGCCGGGCCGCTGGTCCGCTCGTCCTACATGGCCGGCGACCAGGCGATCAACGCCGGCGCCTGGCACCGGCCGACCGCCTAGCGCCCTCGAACCCAGACCGGGGCTCGTCCGCCCGGTCAGGGGGGTCCGGCACCGGCTCGGGGTCACGTGCAAGAGTCGGATGCGATGAACCCCCCTTCCCCCACCTCACTCGTCCTCGCGCAGTCCGAATCGCCCTCCGAGGGGCTCGGCGAGGTGCTCGAGGGCGCCCGCGAGGCCCTGCCGACCGCGCAGAACCCATGCCCCAACGACGGTGCGATCTGCAACTGGGTGCTCGACCAGACCGACAACGGCGCGCTCGCATCCCTCCTCGGCGAGTGGCTCCCCAAGCTGGTCGCGGTCCTGCTGATCTTCCTGGCCGCCGCGATCCTGAGCCGCCTCGCGCGGCGGGTCATCACACGGGTCGTCACCCGCACCGCGTCCGAGAGCCACGACGCCCTCCGCGCGATCACGCGGCGCGCACCGGGCGCGCAGTCCGGGCTGACCCCCGAGCAGCAGGCGGCCATCGACGCCCGTCGGGTGCAGCGCGCCGAGACCATCGCCTCGGTGGTGTCGAGCGTCGCGGTGTTCGTCATCTGGCTGCTCGCGGTCTTCATCGCCCTGTCCCAGGTCGGGCTCAACATCGGCCCGCTGCTGGCCGGTGCGGGGATCGTCGGCGTGGCGCTCGGCTTCGGCGCCCAGTCCCTGGTGCGCGACTTCCTGTCCGGGACGTTCATGATCCTCGAGGACCAGTACGGGGTCGGTGACATCGTGGACGTCGGCGAGGCCACGGGGGTCGTCGAGGCCGTGACCCTGCGCGTGACACGCCTCCGCGACGTGGAGGGCACGGTCTGGCACGTCCCGAACGGCGAGATCACCCGGGTCGGCAACCTGTCCCAGCTCTGGTCGCGCTCGCTCCTCGACATCGCGGTCGCCTACGACACCGACCTCGACTTCGCCGGCGAGGTCATCACCCGGGTGGCGAACGGCATGGCCGAGGAGGCGGAGTGGGCCGAGGAGATCCTCGAGCCGCCCGAGCTGTGGGGCGTCCAGCAGTTCGGCGCCAACGAGGTCGTCCTGCGCCTCGTCATGAAGACACGGCCGGCCTCGCAGTGGAAGGTCAACCGGGAGTTCCGCCGACGCATCAAGTACGCCTTCGACGCCGAGGGCATCGAGATCCCCTTCCCCCAGCGCACCGTCTGGCTGCGCGACGAGGGCGTGCCGGCGGCCGCCGGGATCCCGGACGCCGCCATCGGCGCGGGGACCGCGGAACCGATGGGATCGGGACCGAGGGTCCAGGAGGGGCCGGACGAGGACGTGCCGCAGGACGACGCCGAGGACGGCGAGCCCGGCAGCTGAGGACCGTCACCGGGCGACCGGACAGGTTCACGCAGCGTAGGAGGGGGAACGGTGACCCGGAGCTGCACCGGCAGCACCCCCGAACTGAGGAGGTCACCGAGATGGCCATCGGAAGCGCAATCGTCCTGTTCGTCATCGGCGCGATCCTGACCTACGGCGTCGACGCCGAGGTCGCCGGCCTGGACATCGACACGATCGGCTACATCCTCATGGGTGCCGGCCTGATCGGCGGCCTGATCGGGCTGATGTTCGCGATGAGCAACCGCCGGCGGACCCACGTCGTCGAGGAGGTCCACCACACCGCCCCGCCCGCCGAGCGCGTGGTCGAGCGCGAGTACCGGCGCTGACCCGCCCCTCCCCCCTGTTTCCGGCGTGTAACGGCTGGCCCCTCCGGTTCCCCGGAGGGGCCTCCGTGGGCTAGGTTCCGGAACTCCGACCGCGACAAGGAGTTCTGCGTTGGCCTCCCCTGACGACGTCCTCGGCAAGATCGAGGACGAAGGCATCCAGTTCGTCGACTTCCGCTTCATCGACCTGCCGGGGTTGATGCAGCACTACACGCTGCCCGCCCACCAGCTGACAGCGGAGGTGTTCGACGACGGCCTCGGCTTCGACGGCTCGTCGGTCCGCGGGTTCCAGAACATCCAGGAGTCCGACATGCTCCTGGTCCCCGACGCGAGCACCGCCGTCGTGGACCCGTTCCGCCAGCACCCGACCCTCATCCTCAACTGCTTCGTCCGGGACCCGCTGACCGGCGAGTCCTACAGCCGCGACCCCCGCTACGTCGCGCAGAAGGCCGAGTCGTACCTGCAGTCGACGGGGATCGCGGACACCGCGTACTTCGGGCCGGAGGCGGAGTTCTTCGTCTTCGACGACATCCGGTTCATCTCCGAGCCCAAGGGCTCGATGTACGCGATCGACTCCGTCGAGGCGTACTGGAACACCGCGAAGGACGAGGGGCCGAACCTCGGTCACAAGATCCGCAACAAGCAGGGCTACTTCCCGCTGCCGCCGATGGACCACATGACGGACCTGCGCAGCGAGATGGTCGTCGAGCTCGAGCGGGCCGGCATCGAGGTCGAGCTGCAGCACCACGAGGTCGGCACCGCCGGCCAGGCGGAGATCGACTTCCGCTTCAACTCGATGGCCGCCTGCGCCGACCAGGTCATGCTCTTCAAGTACATCGTGAAGAACGTGGCCCTGCGCAACGGCAAGACCGCGACGTTCATGCCGAAGCCGATCTTCTTCGAGAACGGCTCGGGCATGCACACCCACATGTCGCTGTGGAAGGACGGCGAGCCGCTGTTCTACGACGAGACCGGCTACGCCGGGCTGAGCGAGCTGGCCCGCCACTACATCGGCGGCGTCCTGCAGCACGCCCCGGCGCTCATCGCGTTCTCGAACCCGACGACGAACAGCTTCAAGCGCCTGGTCCCGGGCTTCGAGGCGCCGGTCAACCTGGTCTACAGCCAGCGCAACCGCTCCGCGGCCTGCCGGATCCCGCTGATCTCGAAGAGCCCCAAGGCCAAGCGAGTTGAGTTCCGCGTGCCGGACCCGTCCTGCAACCCGTACCTGGCGTTCAGCGCGATGCTCATGGCCGGTCTGGACGGCGTGAAGAACAAGATCGAGCCGCCCGACCCGGTCGACAAGGACATCTACGAGCTCGGCCCGGAGGCGCTCGCCGAGCTCCCCGCCGTGCCGGCCAGCCTGGAGGAGGCCCTCGCGGCCCTCGAGGACGACCACGAGTTCCTGCTCGAGGGCGGGGTGTTCACCGAGGACCTCATCGAGACCCACATCGCGTACAAGATGGAGTCCGAGGTCACCGCCCTCCGCCTGCGCCCCCACCCCCACGAGTTCGAGCTGTACTACGACATCTGAGGTACCCGCCCCGCTGACCAGCGCAGATGCGGCTCACCGGGACCCCTGGTGCACATCTGGTGCACGCGAGGACCGGAACGCGTCGTCGACGGCACGGCGTGTCCGGTCCTCACTCGATGGCATCAGGTGCGTGTAGGTCCGCAGCGTGAACCCCGGGTCGGCGTGGCCCAGGTGCTCGGCCAGCGCCCGGATCGACTCGCCGGCGTCGAGCAGCACCGACGCGTAGTAGTGCCGCAGCGCGTGCATCCCGTTCGCCCGCGTCGGCTCGATCCCCGCGGCGACCAGCGCCGGCTTCCACACCTTCGGGTTGAAGTAGTTGCGGTTTATCGGCTTGCGCTCCCGCGTGGTGAAGATCAGCCCATCCTCTCCCGGCGGGAACCGGCGGATCTGCTCGGCCAGGGCCTTGCCAACGACGTCGGGCAGGGGGACCTCGCGGACCTTCCGGCCCTTCGGCGGCGCGATCACGAGCCGCGACCGGACGATCTTGACCTGCTGGCGCACGTGCAGGGTGCGGCCGAGGAAGTCGACGTCCTCGACGCGTAGCCCGAACACCTCGCCCTGACGGAGCCCGCAGCCGGCCGCCACGACAGGCACGGCGTGGTACCGGTCCGGGTGCGCGTCGATCACCGCGGCGACCTGCAGCCCGGTCCACGGCACGATCCGATCTCGGGTCACCGCCGGCGACCGCACCGAGCTCGACGCGCACGGGTTCGTCGCGATCAGCCCGTCCTCGACCGCCGCGGCCAGGATCGACGACAGGTTGGCGAGCATCACCCGGACGTAGCGGGGCTGCCGTACAAGGTCGGGGAACTCGGCCCCGAGCTGTTCGTCCCGGGTGCGTCCGGGTGGATCCTCAACCACCGCCAGACCAACGAGGCGACGGCCGCGCCACCACCCGCACAGGTCCAGGTCCGCCCGGACATCAGCAACGGCCGGCGCAGCGGTGACATGATCATCAACCTGACCGCTACCTTCAACGGCTCGGACCTGCCCGACCAGACCGACGCACGCCGGTTCGTGCGCAACCTCGGCCGCGAGTTCGCCGACGAGGTCCGCCGCCAGCAGGTCCTCGACGAGGTCATGGGATGACCGACGTATTCGGCTACACCAACGTTGAGCAGAGGTGGAGGCCGAGCTCGCGGCGCTGGACCAGCTGATCCCGATCAGCTCGGTGCGGTTCGGTGAGGCCAAGACCGACGACACCCCCCAACCGGCCGTCGTCATGCAGGTCATCACTGCAGCGGAGGAACGCCCCTACGCGCTCTCTGCCGACGGAGCCGAGTTGATCGGCCGCCAGCTGCTCAGTTGGGCGGTCCGGGCACGGGAACGCCACTGGGACCCCGTGGCCGACACGGGTCAACGCTGGGCCGGGCTTGACCTGGTCGAAGAGCTGCTCACCGAAGGCAGCGCGGCCGCACGCGACACCCTCCGCGGAGCCGACGACCCCGCGGGGCTCGCGCTCGAGGCGATGCTCTGGATGGCAGGCGTGCTGCGCAAGGCCGCCCTCGTCGCGGGCATCGACGTCTTCAGGATGCTTCGTGACATGCGCGCCGGCGCCGACGAGGACGGGGACGTCTGACCGTTCACCTGGTGGGGTCGCCGAAGTCGATCAGCGGGCCCTTCTTCGGCGGGTTGAACACGATGGGCTGGTCCCACTCGTCGTCGGCCAGCTGGCAGTGCGCGATGAGCCTCACGGGCTTGTACTTGGCCACGTGGCGGGGCCGGTGGAAGTAGACCCGTGACCTGCCGTTGGCCTCCAGGCGCTCAACCTCGACGGTCTCGTTGTCGCCCTCGAAGCGGAGCGCCGGCGATGCGCTCGTGGGCCGCAACGTGATGTGGTCGATGGTCCGGTCGCCCTCGTTGACGAGCCACACGAACACTCGGTCGTCCGGCGCATGAACCGGGTCGACGGACAGGCGCGGGCGCCCGGCGACACGGTCACGATCCTGCTCGACGGTGACGAGCCGCTCCGCGGCGTCCGCTGACCTCTTGGCGTCCCGACGAGCACGGATGGCCACGATGCTGCTGATGGCCGCGATCACCATCGAGACGACCGCAGCGATCGACGGCCAGTCCGCTGCGACCACGCCACGCCACACGTCGACGACGGTCACTCCCACATCGAGGCTGCCCGCCACCACCTCCATCATGTGTCGACGACCGGATCAGCCATGTGTGCCCTGCCGAGAAGGCACTACTTGACACCCAACCGAGCCCACAGGGCGGCTTCCATCATGACCGGCAGTCCTCGTTCGGTGGCGGCGGCGGTCTGTTGGTTCTCGACGCCGTCGGAGCCGAGCACGAGGAGTTCGGTGTCGGCGGTGACGCGGGTCTTGAACACCATCCCGAAGTCGGTGGCGAGGGCCTTGCGGATCTGCTGGGGGTGGACGCCCCGGCCGGTGAAGGTGACGACCTTGCCGTTCATCTCCTCCTTGAAGGCGGCGCGGGCCTGTCGGGCGCGGACGCGGGCTGCCTTCACCATGTCGTCCCAGGCGGACAGGTCGACGTCGAGCCAGGTGGCGGCCTGCTCGATCTCGGCGCGTTCGTCCTTGGAGATCCGGTTGTCCTCGAGTGCGGTGTCGAGCATGGAGAGGACCAGGTCGTGGTGAAGGTCCAACGCCCGCTCGTGGGACAACCCCAGCCCGTTGGCCACGTCCGTCAGCTGACGTCGTTCGTCGGGGTCGAGGACGCCGTCCTCAAGGGCCTGCTCGAGCAGCTGCAGGTAGGTGCGTTCGTCGCCGTCGTGGCCCTCGTCGGGCACCTCGGCCTTCAGCATCGCCTCGGTGAGGAACGGCCGTGGCGTGGTCGCCTCCGCGGACTCCTTGCGATGCGCGGTCCGGCCCGACGGGGTCAGGTGGGTCGGAAGTCGAAGGTCCGGGACGACGGCGTCCTCGTGGCCCGTCAGCCCGGCTGAGAGGGCGTGGCGGAGGATGGTGGCGGCCACCTGGGCGTCGTCGCCGGCGGAGTGCCGCTGGTAGCTGATCCCGAGCAGACTCGCAGCGGACGACAACTTGCCGGGCAGCCCCAGGCGCATGGCGACGTCCATGGTGCAGAGCGCCTGCAGGTCACCGAGCGGCACCCCGATCTGCTTGAACTCGGCCTCGAGGAAGTCGAAGTCGAACTGGGCGTTGTGGGCCACCAGCACCCGGCCGCGGAGCCGCTGAACGATGTCGCCGGCGACCTCCTCGAACGACGGAGCGACCGCCAACCAGTTCGCCTCGATCCCATGGATCGACGTCATCCCCACCGTTCGGTCACCCGGGTTGACCAGCGTCTCCCACCGATCCGTCACCCGTCCCGACCCGTCGACGTGGACGATGCCGACCTCGATCACCCGCCCGTCCCGCGGCGACAACGACGACGTCTCGACGTCCACCACCGCGAACGGCGGCGACGAACCCCGGCGGGCCGCTGCAGGCCGACCCGCCGGCTGCCGAGCCGGGGGCTGCCCCGGCTGGGACGACGTCGGCTTGGGCTTCACCGCCGCCCGATAGATCCAGAAGGCCACCAGCCCGAGGATCACCAACGTGATGAACGTGCCCACACTCCCACCCCTCTCCCAACACCCGCCGGCCGCGTACCGTGCCACACCACGCGGCCACCGTGAAGGGGTAGCGTCAGCTGCGCCATGGAGGTGCGTGGAGGGTCGCCCGACGAGGCTGTCCACCTGCACGACGACCTGCTCCCGGCCAGCAACACCGACTTCTGGCACGGCGTCGACCGAGACTTCGAGCTGCTGGTCGCCGCGGACCCTGACGTCGTCGGCTACGCGGTCGTCGAGACCTCCGCGTCGGGCCGCGTGGTCATCCGCGAGCTGGGTGTCACCAGGCCCCGCCAGGGCACCGGCGTGGCACGTGCTCTGGTCCGAAAGGTCGCCGCTCCGACACCCCCCCGGCGGCCACCTGTGGATCCGCCCTGTCTCCGATGCGCTGTACATCACCTACCGGGCATGGGGGTTCACCACCCCGGATCGCACCGGGCTCTACGGAGCCGACCGGGAGACCGTGCTCGTCAACACTCTTCGATGACCCCCCGGATGGGGACGACTGGATCCCTGGAATCGCATCACGGGCGATTGGTCGACCAGGGCGCTACGCCGGGTGTGAGGATGCCCTTGGGGTTGTAGAGGGCGGCAGTCCACCACAGGACGGCGATGTCCATGAGCAGCGACGTGGGGAACTGCTGGTCCTGCAGGTGATTCAGCACCTCGACGCGGTGGAGCCGTTCGGCTTGGCTGGGCCCTCGCGCGCCGTGGAGCAGGTGACGGACCTGCTCGAGCCGGCGGGGTCCCTGCTGGTGGTGCCGGCCGTAGCAGCGGATCAGCTGACGTTGGTAGATCGCGACGATCCGCTCAGCCCAACCGTGGAGCGGCCCGTCGATGGACGCCACCACGTGCTGGCGGAGCCGCGGCACCGCCAGGAGCTCAGACAGCCGGGGGGTGCCCCGCTTCGTCGTCGTCCACAGTCCCCGGAGGATGTCCAGGGCGCGCAGACACGCCCACAGCGACGAGGTGCCGTTGTAGTCGGCGCTCGCCTCAGCCAGCGCGTCGACAGCCAGCAGCACCGACCCGTAGAACAGCTGCTGCTCGACGACGTCCAGGACACCATCCCGCGCCCACAACGCCGGGTCGGTGACGTGGTTAATCATGTCACCCGCCCGACCGGTGAGATCGCGCACCAGGTCCACACCGCGGTCGAACAGTCCGTTGTGGGCGTCCTGGTACAGCCCGTCGACGACGCCTGCGAACACGCCGATGCTGAGGTGCGCGACCGGCCACACCCCGCCGAGCACCGGCCGGCGGAACGGACCATCACCGACCGCGGTCACCTGCTGGCCAGCTCGCAGCATGAACGACGTCGCGAACGGCCACGCCCGCGCCTGCAACGGGAACAAGATCAGCGCCGCCGGCTGCAGCTCCAACATCCCGGACAGCGCCTGCGACGTCAGACGCGGCTGCAGCACGTCAGCTGACACCCCGTCGTCGAGGGCGCGGACGGCCCTCCACCAGGCGAGCCGCTGCCAGACCCGCTCGGTCGACTGCAACGCGAACAGGTGCGCGCTGGGCGTCGTCTCCATGATCCGCTGAACGATGGCGCCCTCGTCGTTCATCAGCGCCTCGAGCTGCAGCACCTTGGTGGCGCTCGTCGATGGCCCGACTGCCCCGTCCGCGAGTCGACCGTGCAGGGCATCGACGTCGACGACCCGGCCGATGCCCGGACCGATGACCCCCCGGACCTTCGACCGCAGCTCACCCGTCGACGTCTGCAACGGGCGGGCACGGAATAGGACGGGACGGTCGACCTCCCTGACATGAAGTCGGTCGTCGATCACCCGGCACTCGAACCCGGCCAGCTCTGCCAGCCCGTCCAGACCACCGACACCACCCCACCGCTGACGAAGCGTGGCCACCGCAGCGCCGTCCACGGACGCCAACCGCAGCCACTTCTTCGCCATGATGATGCCGACTCAGCGAGGCGGACGGTGTGGCCAGCTCACGTGCCGGCCGCTTCCGGAGCCCAGGGGACCGGCTTCAGGTCCCGTTCGGCGCGGCGAGGGCCCAGCCGGGTCCCGTACTTGCCGTTGAACCCGAGGAGGCGAAGCAAGACGAGCTCGGCGTACTCGACCGCCAGATGCCAGGCGTCCACTACGACCGCGCCCGGAGGCCATTGCGGATCTCGTAGCCACTTCGCCTTCTGGGCCGGATGCAGGATGCGGTTCCTCACCTGCACGATCGCCTCAGGTCCGCCAGCACCGTCCGTGGCCCAATCCCTGAGGTCGTGCAGGCTGGCGTTGAGCACCGGATCGATGCCGGCCCACTGCAGTAGTAGTCGGAGTCGGGCGGCCGCCGACAGGTCGTTGAGTTCGCCGAGTTCGGTGAACCACCCCTCCCACTGCAGCACAGCCCAGCTGAGCAGCTCGAGCGCCGCACAGGCCGTGAGTACCCGAACCTCAACCACCTCGGTACCGTGCGCGGGGGTCAAGAGGGCCACAGCTCGACGGACGATCTGGTCCGCAGCGTCATCCTGGGCCAGCGTCGTCATGCCCTCGGCCAGAGCCACGAGCGCATCGGCTGCTTCGGGCGCGGACGTCCAGCGGATCCCTGCTGAACCAGGTCGGAAGCGCGGCGGTGCGAGCACGATCCAGCAAACGCGACCCGAGTCGTCCAGTCCGCAGTACGGGTACACACCCACATCCCAGCAGGCGACGAACGAGAACAGCGCTGCCAGTCTGCTCACCAACTCGTCTGCATCCTCTGCAGTCACCGCGTCGTCAGGCGTGGCCTCCACCACGTAGCTGAACGTCGCGTCCACCACGTGGTCCAATCGCAGAGACCAGCCAGGAAGCCTGAACCCGACCGCCCCTGTCAGGTCCACTCTGAGCGGACCAACCACGTGGATCACCAGCCGAGTACAGGCTGCTGGATCGCCGGCGGTGAT
Source organism: Euzebya sp. (assembly GCF_964222135.1). Classification (NCBI taxonomy): domain Bacteria; kingdom Bacillati; phylum Actinomycetota; class Nitriliruptoria; order Euzebyales; family Euzebyaceae; genus Euzebya; species Euzebya sp. The sequence goes on along the minus strand of NZ_CAXQBR010000081.1, from coordinate 5,051 downwards.
CGGCTGTCCCAACGCCAAAGGCACGCCTGCATCTTCTTCACCAGACGCTGGCGGCTCGAGTGACGCACCACCCGGGATCGACACTTGGTGGCTCCGCTCAACATCGTGCAGCGCCACGACTTCGGGACCATGGACGTGTGCGATCACCTGCGCCTTGTGGGTCAGTTGCAGCTCTAGGAGCCCATTCGTTTTCACATCCTGGCCGGCGGTTCGGAGTACCAACTCGCCCTCGTAGAGAGGCACCCCATCGCCCTGCTGTCGGTACACCAGACTCCCCATGGCGGCGACGATAGCGGGGCGCGGGTGGCCGTGGCATCAGTCCACGCTGCCCCCGCTGCTGCGCGCATCGAGCTGGCGGGAGGCGCACAAACCGCCCTGTCAGGTCCAGTGGGACCAGACGATGGCCGGATGCAACCCGGCGCGGATCGCGGCGGTGTCTGCAGCGGCGGTGGAGTGGCCGGTGTGGCGCCACCGGTGGACGGTGCGCCGGGTGACTCCGAAGCGGAGGGCCGCCTTCGCTGCCCAGGCCGCCCCGTCGGGGTCGATCCCGTCGGCGACCAGGAGCGGCTCGAGCGGCCACCGGTCGACGCCCGACGGGTCGGGTGGCTCCTCGTCGAGCAGGCTGAGCTGCACCGCGGCCATCACCAGCTACCTCCGGCGGCGGCGATCTCGGTGTGGATGGCGCTTCGCACGTGGCGCCACAGGTCGTCGGCCTCCCGGCTGGCGACGCCGGCGGCCCCGGCGTCCAGGACGTCAGCGTGGGTCGGCTCGATGGCGGCCCGCGAGCGGAGCTGCCCGGCAAAGCTCCGCCCGAGCTTCGCGTAGCGGGCGTCTGCGGCCCGGTCGGCGGCCTGAGCAGCCAGGAGCAGCGTGTGGGAGGTCGTCACTGCTGAGGTCCCTACCAGACGGGCGCGGGCGACCTGGACCGCCGTGTCGAGCTGGTCGCGCACCTCAGCCCATCGCAGGACGCCGCGGTCGATGGCGAGCAGCACGGCCGCGAGGTCGTCGACCATCAGCCGGACGTGGTCGAGCGCCATCGCGGGGTCCCTCGTGAGCATGAGCTCGACGGCGACGCCATAGGCGTGCTGCTCGTCCTGCGGCATGGCCTGGACGTCGTGGAGCCCGTCGAGCAGCGCTCGGCCGAGGATGTGATGCCACGACGCGACGACGTCGCCCTGCTCGCTGCAGCGGGCCGGTGAGATGAGCACCACCCCGCTGCAGTCCGGTAGGGGATCAGCAGCGCGACGTCGCCGCCCAGCTCGTCGTGCGCGGCGACGACACCGACGCCCAGCTCGCGGGCGACCTCGAGGCGGGAGAGGTCCCCCAGCTGCTCGTCGACCAGGACGCCGTCGTGGGCGATCAGCCGCTGGACCGCAGCCGGCGGGTCGTCGAGAGCGAGGCAGCGGACGTGGTCGCGGAGAGCGCGGACGAGACCTCGCAGCCACCCGCAAGGGGATCGGGAGGAGCACCCGGCCGCCTCGGGTCTCGCATCGTGAACGGACGGGCGGGCGGCTCGGCTGGCGGTCGGGACGACGGTGGTGGGGATGGCGGACCATCTACGTGGTCCTGGTCGTGGGCTTTCGAACGGGGCATGGCCAGCTCCTCCAAGGCGAGAGGCGGACCCGGACGTCGTTGCCGCGACGACCGGGCACGTGACAGGTGCGCTCGGCGGGGCGCGTCGAGCGCCCGCCTGCGCGACGGGAGGAGCCTGGTGGGCTTCCTGGCCCTCAGGATGGCCACGGCGTGCGCTACAGAGGCCGCTCCGTGCGATCGAGACGGATCGGCGGGGCACCGCGTGCACGTACCATGCTCATCGTCGGGACCTCCAAGGGGTTCCGGCCGGCCCCGGGAGGTTGCCGCCTGGCCGGGGCGCTCACTTGCTGGCGATTGCCAGAATGCACGAACGGGGTCCCGGCCCGTGAGATTCTTGCGACCGCAGTTGCGATGCGCTGGTACACGCCTGGTGAACATGACGTCCGCAGACCGCAGCCGACGACTGCAAGTCTGAGCAGTTACGGTGACACCTATACGTGCAGGTCAGCGGATGTTTCAGCATGCGCCTGCAAGTGTCGACAGGCCCTCCCGGGTTGTTCTACAACATCTAGGGATCGGGACCGCGGTGGTTCGTCGACCTGCCGCTCGCCCGTTCCATCGCGAGAGGGCCGGTCCACGCGTGGACCGGCCCGTCGCCCGTCGGCAGCTCGGCGTAGGAGCGCTGCCGCCACTGGGGGATGTCCACAGATCCACGAGATCCCCGGGGTCGGTGTCACACCGGTGTGCGATCATCCGGTCGTACAGGTGTTCGACTTCAGCGGGGTGATCGATGTGGAGACGACCGAGGAGCAAGAGCCATCGCCTCCCGATGTGGATGACCGAGGCGAGGCGGCGCCGTCGTTGACCGACGGGGCAGACCTGCTGGCTGCGTTGGCGACGGCTGCGGCTGCCCGCCACGCGGCGGAGGTCGCCGTGGTCGAGGCCGTCGCCGCCACGGACCGGGCCGGGGTCACCGAACCGCTCGAGGGCTTGCCGATCGACCTGCTGCTGGCGGTCCAGTTCGGCTGGACCGCGGCGGAGCGCGGCATGCTGCTGGATGCCGGAGAGGTGCTCGCGGCCATGCCCTGCACCCGCCGGCTGTTCGCCGACGGCCGCCTGTCGTGGTCACAGGTCCGCGACATCGTGGGCCGCGTCCGGCGCCTCGGCCGCGACGGCCGCGGGGTCGTCGATCAGCGGGTCGCGGCGAGCATCGACCTGATCGACGCCATGGACCCCGATCAGATCGGCTGGGCGGTCCAGGACGCCGTCGACGACCTCCTGGACCGTCGGGTGAAGGAGGGCGAGGAGGACGCCGCAGACGCCGCGACGTTCCTCGCCCTCCAACTGCGCCACGCCGGGCGCGCGACGGTGTACGGCGAGCTGTCCACCCTCGATGCGGCGACCGTCGCCGCCGGGCTCGACCGCACGGCCGCCCAGGCGACCGACGACGAGGGTGAGGCGGGCTGCCGCCGGTCGCGGGCGACACGGCGCGGTCGGGCACTGGTCGATCTCTGCGCCCAGGCCCTGGACGGCCGCACCGCCACGGGACGGCGGATCCCCGCCAAGCCCCTCGTCGTGGTGCACGTGCCCCTGGACCGGATCGAGCAGACCACCACCGGGCTGATCGACCTCGACGTCCCCGGCCACCTCCCGACCCTCACCGCGCGGACGGTCGAGGCGCTCGCCGCGGATGCCGACGTCAAGGCGGTGCTGTTCGACGGGGCTCGACCGCTGTGCGTCACCGCCAAGGTCCAGGCCGAGGACATCCCCGCCGACACCCGCCTCGCCATCGCCGCCCGTGATCTCGGCGCACGAGAACCCGGCCGGCGCACCCCGCCGGGCCTCGGTCACGTCCACCACCTCGACCCCGCGGAGGGCCACCACCCCGAGAACCTGGTCACCACCTCCAGCCGCTGGCACCTCCGGGTCATCCACCGCCATGGCTGGGGTGGCCGCATCGATCCGCACGGGGGAACGGTGACCTGGACCCGCGCGGGGCGGACCATCCGATCCCTCCCCCACCACACCCGCCTCCGCCCACCACCCCCCGACTTCCCCTCCGCTTGACCTGCTGGCCGTCGATGCCCGCTCCACCAGCGGGCCCCTCGGCGTGTGCGCACATCGTTCCGGGGTCGACGCGGGTCGTGGAGCCGGACAGGTCACAGACCGTCCGGCGAGGTGTACCGTGGCGCCATCGAAGGGGAGTAGCTCCCGCGGTCTCATCGTCATCACGGTCCGATCCCGGACCCGGTGGGCCGGCCCGGATCCCGGGTGGCAAGACCTTCGTCGACCGAACGCTGATCGACGGAGCACGACCGCTGTGAGCACATCCCCGACCACCGACGCCCCGCCCGCACCCGCCGAGGCGTGGCACACCCTCCCGACCGACGACGTCCTCGACCGCCTCGGCACCTCCACCGACGGCCTGGGCCCCGACGAGGCCGCACGGCGCCTCGCCGCCGACGGGCCGAACGAGCTCACCGACCGCGGGTCGAAGCCCGCATGGCGGATCCTGTACGAGCAGGTCACCGCCGTGATGGTGCTGATCCTGATCGGCGCGTCGCTCCTGTCCCTCGCCCTCGGCAAGTTCCTCGAGGCCGGGGCGATCGGCGCGATCGTCGTGCTGTTCGCGATCCTCGGGTTCGTCCAGGAGCACCGGGCCGAGCAGGCGATCGCCGCGCTCCGCCGCATGGCCGTCCCCTCGGTCCGCGCGGTCCGGGACGGCCGCCAGGTCGAGATCGCCGCCACCGAGCTGGTCCGCGGCGACCTGGTCGCCCTCGAGGCGGGCAGCGTCGTGCCCGCCGACGTCCGCCTCGTCGAGGCCGTCGACCTGGCGGTCCAGGAAGCCGCCCTGACCGGTGAGTCCGAGCCGGTCGAGAAGTCCACCGCCCCGGTGGAGGGTGCCGACGTGCCCCTCGGCGACCGGCGCGGGATGGCGTACTCCGGCACCCAGGTGACCGCGGGCCGCGCCGTCGGCGTCGTGGTCGCGACGGGGATGGCCACCGAGCTCGGCCGCATCGCCGACCTCCTGCAGGGCGTCGAGTCCGAGCCCACCCCGCTGCAGTCCCGGCTCGACACGGTCGGCACGCAACTGGCGGGCATCGGCCTGGTCGTGGCGCTGCTGGTCGTCGCGATGGGCGTGGCCGGCGGCGAGGAGCTCGCCGACCTCGTCCTGACCGCCATCTCGGTCGCGGTCGCGGTCATCCCCGAGGGGCTGCCCGCCGTCGTGACCTTCACCCTGGCGATCGGTGCCCAGCGGATGCTGCGCCGCGAGGCGCTGATCCGGAAGCTCCCCGCCGTCGAGACCCTCGGGTCGGTGACGGTCATCTGCTCGGACAAGACCGGCACGCTGACCGAGAACCGGATGACCGCGACGGTCCTCGACATCGCCGGCGGCCGGTTGGTCCTCGACCAGGTCGAGGCTGCCGAGGCCGTGGCGGCCCCCGGCTCCCCGGGTGCCGCCGCCCGCGCGGTGGGCGTGCTCTGCAACGACGGCGACCTGCGCGTCGGGTCCACCG
>NZ_CAXQBR010000080.1 GCF_964222135.1 Euzebya sp. | reverse complement strand
CATCGACGGCGACGACCTGGTCGCCTCGCTCGACGGGGTGTCCCCCGGCGACCGAACCCACCCGGAGACGACACCCGTGATCGGTGATGTCGCGGACGCCGAGGTCGCGGACCGGGCGGTCGCGGCCGCCGTCGACGCCGGCCACCTGCGCGTGGTGGTCGCCAACGCGGGCAGGGCGATCGACCACGCGTTCACCGGCCAGGACGACGCCGACTGGGCGACGGTCCACCGCAGCGTCCTCGACGGCACCCGGACGGTCGTGCGCGCCGCTGCCCGGCGCATGCAGGCCGATGCCGAGGAGGAGCTCGCGGCCGGGCCAGACGCGGTGGCCTCGCCGCGTCGCGTGATCACGACCGTCCCCGCGGCGGCCCTGACCGCGACCGCCGGGGGATCGGCCTCCGCCTCAGCGGGCGGCGCCGTGCTCTCGCTGACCCGCACCCTCGCCCGCGAGCTCGGCGGGTGGGGCATCCGGGTGAACGCCGTCGTCGTCGGCCACATCGAGACGCGGCTGACCCAGGCGCTGCCCGACGGCGTCGCGCTGCCGAGCCGCGACCACCCCGGACTGCCCGAGCCCGTCCGGCAGATGGCTGCCGCCACCACCGCCCTGGGGCGCTTCGGCCACCCGGACGAGGTCGCCGCGGTCCACGCCTTCCTGTCAGGCCCCGGCGCGGACTACGTCACCGGCGCGGTGATCCCCGTGACCGGCGGGTTGATCGGCACCTGAACGGCCGTGGACACGTCGGAGGGGTGGACCTAGACTCGTCCGTCCCACCGCCCAGTGGCGGTGGGATTTCCACTGCTCGAGCGCAGGGCCGGTTCAGGTGACGTGATCGTCGCAGGACGCCACCCTGGGACGAGCACCCCCCAGGGGCGTAGCTCAATTGGTAGAGCGGCGGTCTCCAAAACCGCAGGCCGGGGGTTCGATTCCCTCCGCCCCTGCTCCCCACAGACCGCCCGGACCACCACCCCGTCGACGGACGCGCACAGCCAGCCCGCCCGCACGGCCCGGGGCAGCCACGCACAGTCCACGCACGCCCGACCCGCAACCGATCAGGCCCACGATGAGCGACACAACCAACAGCGGTGCCCCGAAGGCGCGCACCGGCCCGGCCCAGTTCCTGAGGGAGGTGCGGACCGAGCTCCGGCGCGTCGCGTGGCCGTCGCGCGGCGAGGTCGTCCAGTACTCCCTGATCGTGCTGGTGACGACCCTCATCATCGGCGCGTTCATCTTCGGGCTCGACCAGCTGTTCGGCCAGCTCGTCTTCTGGATCTTCGGGTGAGCGACATGAGCGACGAGCCCACCCCGACGCCCGCCGAGGCCCAGTCCGACACCGCCCCCGCCGACACCGTCCCCGCCGACGCCGTGGCCGAGGACACCCAGCCGGCTGAGGGGACCGACGCCGCCGACGCGGTCCAGCAGGACGAGCCCGCGGAGACCACCGCCGACGAGGATGCCGCCGCGGCGTCAGAGGCCGAGTCCGAGGACGACCTCGACGACCTGCTGAGCGCCGCAGGTGCCGACTCCGCCGTCGACACCGACCCGGCCGCCGAGGGCCCCGTCGAGCTCGAGGAGGAGGACGCGGCCGACGCCGACGTCGAGCAGGACGCCGTCCCCGCAGAGCCCGCCCCCAAGCGCCGACCCAACCCGATGCTGTTGCCGGGCGACTACTACGTCGTCCACACCTACGCGGGGTACGAGGCGAAGGTGAAGGAGAACCTCGCCAGCCGGATCCAGTCCATGAACATGGACGACCGGATCTACGAGGTCATCATCCCGACCGAGGACGCCGTCGAGATCAAGGGCGGCAAGAAGCAGCAGGTCAAGAAGAAGGTCTTCCCCGGCTACGTGCTGGTGCGCATGGATCTCGACGACGAGTCCTGGTACGTCGTGCGCAACACCCCCGCCGTCACCGGCTTCGTCGGCCCCCCCGGCACCCGTCCGGTCCCCCTCTCGCGCAGCGAGGTCGAGAAGATCCTCGTCCAGCCGGAGGAGGAGGACGAGGCAGCGCCCGGCGAGAGCAAGGTCAAGAAGACCGTCATCGACTACGAGGTGGACGAGAACGTCCGCGTCACGTCCGGCCCCTTCGCCGACTTCACCGGGACGATCTCCGAGATCAACGCCGACCAGGAGAAGCTCAAGGTCCTGGTGTCGATCTTCGGCCGCGAGACCCCCGTCGAGCTGACCTTCGACCAGGTCGCGAAGCTCTGAGCGCGCCCCCGCGGCGTGACCCCCTAGACCCCCACCCAACCCGTTGTGGGAGGGCCTGACGGCCCACTTGCACCACGAAGGAGACACCCACCATGGCCAAGAAGGTCGTCGGCCTCATCAAGCTCCAGATCCCCGCGGGGCAGGCAACCCCCGCCCCGCCCGTCGGTCCCGCGCTGGGTCAGCACGGCGTGAACATCATGGAGTTCTGCAAGGCCTACAACGACAGGACCCAGGCCCAGACCGGGAACGTCATCCCGGTCGAGATCACGGTCTACGAGGACCGGTCCTTCAGCTTCATCACCAAGACCCCCCCGGCGGCCAAGCTGCTGCTCAAGGCCGCGAGCCTCGAGAAGGGGTCCGGCGAGCCGAACCGCAACAAGGTCGGCCAGATCTCCCGCGGCTCGGTCCGCGAGATCGCCGAGATGAAGATGCCGGACCTCAACGCCAACGACCTCGACGCCGCCACCAAGATCATCGAGGGCACCGCGCGCTCGATGGGCCTCGTGGTCGTCGACTGACACCGGCGTCAGCACACCCAACCCGACGTGGGAGGGCGCGGACAGCGTCCGCCTGCACCACTTAGGAGCACACCATGGCAAAGCGAGGAAAGCGGTACGAGGCGGCCCTGGCCAAGATCGACCGCGAGCGCGAGTACAGCCCGTCCGACGCGATGCGGTTGGTCAAGGAGACGACCACCGTCTCCTACGACGCCACCGTCGAGATCGCCGTCCGGCTGGGCGTCGACCCCCGCAAGGCCGACCAGATGGTCCGCGGGTCCGTCATCATGCCGTCCGGCACGGGCAAGACCATGCGCGTCGCGGTCTTCGCCGAGGGGCCCAAGGCCACCGAGGCGACCGAGGCGGGCGCCGACATCGTCGGTTCCGACACCCTGGTCGAGATGATCGAGGCCGGTGACCTCGACTTCGACGTCCTGATCGCCACCCCGGACCAGATGGGGAAGGTCGGGCGCTTCGGGAAGGTGCTCGGCCCCCGCGGCCTGATGCCCAACCCGAAGACCGGCACGGTCACGATGGACGTCGAGAAGGCCGTCGGCGACGCGAAGGGCGGCAAGGTCGACTTCCGCGTCGACCGCCAGGGCAACGTCCACGTGCCGATCGGCAAGGCGTCCTTCACCGCCGACCAGCTGTGGGCCAACTACAACGCCACGATGGAGGAGCTGCACCGGTTGAAGCCGGCGTCCGCGAAGGGCCGCTACATGCGGTCCATCGCGGTGTCGACCTCCCAGGGGCCCGCGATCCGCATCGAGCCGCGCACCCGCGACGAGTTCGAGGACGCCATGGCGGATGCCCCCGCCGAGGTCACCCCCGTCTAGCCCTGCCCGACGGTCTGGTCGGCCACCAACCCCGGAGGTGCCCGTGACCGCAGCGGACGTCGATGCGCTGCTGCGACGGCCCTTCGACCACTACGCGCGCTACCGGCTCGCCGCCGACGTGGTCCTCGCGACCGCCGGCCCGGATGCCCGGGTCCTCGACCTCGGCGGCGGGCCGGGGTCGCTCCAGGCGTTCCTGCCGGACGCGGCGGTCACCTCGACCGACATCGAGGCGCCGTCGTCGTGGCACGCCCAGGCCCCCTCCCTGGTGCTCGCCGACGGCGCGGCGCTGCCCTTCGCCGACGACGCGTTCGACGTCGTGGTGACCCTCGACACCCTCGAGCACGTCGTCCCCGCCTCGCGGGCCGCGTTCCTCGAGGAGGTGGCCCGCGTCGCCGGCAGGTGGGCGCTCGTCGTCTGCCCCTTCGACACCCCGGGGGTCGCCGACGCCGACATCGCACTGCGCGCCTACGTCCGCAACCGCTTCGCGCCCGACCTGCCGACGATCGCGATCCTCGACGAGCACATCGGCTACGGGCACCCGGACCTCGACGCCAGCCGCGACCGGCTGGCCCGCCACGGCCCGGTGGCGCCCATCCCGAGCGGCCGGCTGGACCGCTGGTTCGCGGGCATGCTCGCCTTCTTCCACCTCCTCGCCCTCGGCGACGACGAGCCGGTCGAGGTCGTCCAGCGGTTCTACAACCGCACCTTCTACGCAGCCGACCTCGCCGCCCCCTCCTACCGCCACGGGCTGCTGCTCCGCACCTCCGACGAGGCGGTGGATCCCGCCGACGTGGTCGCGCCGATGCTCGAGCGCGCCGCCGCGGACCCCGCGGCGGACGCCGACCTCAGCCTCCTGCGGGTCGTGCTGGCCGAGTCCCTCGTGGCCTCCACCCAGCGCGCCCGCGCGGACAGCGTCGACGCGCACCAGCGCAGCGCCGCGCTCGAGGACGAGCTGGCCGCCGCGGTCGCCGCCGCGGACCGCGCCCGCGCCGACGCCGCGGCCGCGGAGGCGGCACGTGCGGCGGAGACAGCCGCCCGCGAGGCGCTCCAGGCGAGCCACGACGAGCTCGCGGCCTTCCGGGACGCCGTGATCGCACATCCGCTGATGCGGGTGCGGCGCCTCCTGCGCCGTCTGGCGCGATGACGTCCGAGGGGGTCACCCCCAACCCGCCGGCGTTCGAGGCAGCGGTCCGCGCCCACCTCGCCCCCCACCGTGAGCAGTTCAACTACGACGCGCTGGTGCACACGGCCCTCGACAACGCGCGGTTCCACCGCTGGGCGGCCCTCGTCGACCGGTTCCGCCCCCTCGACGGCGCATCGTTCCTGTCGAGCGGCTGCGGCATGGGCGGGTCGCTGCTCGCCTACCACGACGCCGGTGCGAGCCGCGTCACCGGCGTCGAGGTCGATGCCGCCACCGTGGAGATGGCGCGGCTGCGCGTCGCCGAGATCCCCTCCGCGGAGGTCCATCGCGTCGAGCCGGACCCGCCGCTGCCGTTCGACGACGGGGCCTTCGACGTGATCGAGTCCATGGACGTCATCGAGCACGTGCCCGACCCCCGCAGCTACCTCGCCGACCTGGTGCGGGTCCTGGCCCCCGGCGGGCTGATCCTGGTCGTCACCCCGAACCGGCTGTGGCCCGTCGAGCAGCACCTCGGCATCGCCGGGCCGCCGTGGCTGCCGGTCGCCGCCGCCGACCGGCTGTTCGGCCGCCTCGCCGGAGCGCGATGGCTCGACGACGACCGGCGCTTCCGCTACAGCCGCCTCGCCGGCATGCGGACCCAGAACATGAGCCTGCGCCGCCTGCGCGCCCTGGCCGTGGAGGCCGACCTGCACCTCCGGGTGCTCCTCCGCGAGGGCGGGGACCACCCCCTCCCGCCGGACCACCCCCGGAGCGAGCGGCTGCTCGCCCACCCGATCGGCAAGTTCGTCGCCCCCGTCCGCACCCTCGCGGTGACCCTCGAACGGCGGTCCTCGCGCGGGTGAGGGGGGCCGTCCGGCCTTGGGGAGCCCGGGAGTGGAGACCTACAGTGGTTCCCGTGAGCACCACGGAGCGCCAGACCCCGACGCCTGAGACCCCGACCGCGCCGTTCACCCAGCCGCGGTTCCGACCGCTGGTCAACGCGTTCCGGGACCTGTTCGGCCGGCGGCGCGACGGGGGAGGGGCGCTGGCCGTGTACCAGCACGGCGAGCCCGTGGTCGACGTGTGGGCGGGGTACGCCGACGTGGACGCCGGCACGCCCTGGGCGCCGGACACGATGGCGATGTCGTTCTCCACCTCGAAGGGCGTCACCTCGACCCTCGTCCACCGGTTGGTGCAGAAGGGCGTCCTGGACCTCGACGTGCCCGTGGCGACGTGGTGGCCGGCCTTCGCGGCAGAGGGGAAGGAGGACATCACCCTCGTCGACATCCTCACCCACCGGGCCGGTCTGCACCGGATCCGGGGGGTGGCCGAGGCGCCCGGCGACCTGCTCGACCACCGCAGGATCGCCGCGCTGCTGGCCGCGCGTCCGCCCGGCCCCGAGCGCGGCCGCCCCGCCTACCACGCGATGACGTTCGGCTACCTGGTGGCAGGGGTCGTGGAGCACGCCACGGGCCGGGACTTCGCCGACCTGCTGGCCGAGGAGGTCGCCACCCCGCTCGCCGCGGACGGCCTGTACATCTCGACCCCCGCCGCCGAGCACCACCGGATCGCCCCGTTCTTCCAGGACCTGTCCTTCCTCGGCCTCAACATGGCGCGCGTCGGCCACTACCTGAAGTACGCCCGCCGGCTCCGCCCCTTCGTCGACGCGCTGCTGCCGCACGGCTTCGACGAGTTCATGAACTCACCGGCGCTGTGGGGTGCGGTCATGCCCGCCGCCAACGGGGTCTTCACCGCTCGGTCGCTCGCCCGGATGTACGCGCCCCTCGCCTCCGGCGGGATCTTCGAGGGCGAGCGGTACCTGGAGGCCGACGTCCTCGAGCGCGCCGGCAAGGTCCAGACCCGCCAGCGCGATGCGGTCCTCGGCATGCCCATGCGCTGGCGGCTCGGGTACCACCAGGCGTTCGTGCTCGGCAGCGACCAGCCCCGGTTGGGGTTCGGCCACTTCGGCCTCGGCGGCTCCGGCGCGTGGGCGGACCCCGAGACCCGCATGTCGATCGCGTTCACCACCAACCGCCTCGGCATGGCCACGACCCCGCTCGCCGACGTCCGCCTCGCCCGCCTCGGCGCAGTGGCCCTCGAGTGCGCGCGAACGCCAGTGAGCGCGTAGGAGACAGGCCGGGGGGCGCTCCCGACGCGTCAGCGGCGGGGGGGGGGGCGGGCGCGCGGAGCCTCTAGGCGACTGGCCGACACAGGCACGATGGGCGCGTTGCGGCTCCGCGGGGCGGCGCGTACCCTCGGCCCAGCCCATGACCGCTGGTGTGCCCCGGCACGTAAACCCCGCGCAGGTGAGAGACCCGCTCCACTGGTGAGCACCGTGTCCCACGCCCTGCGCCGCTGACGGCCAGGGCGTTCGTCGTCTCCGAGCGATCACGCCGGCCCACGACGCCAGACCACCCGACACGCCCACCACGAGGAGCCCCCGATGGGAGCACGCCAGGAGAAGACCGCGGTCGTCGACAAGATCCGCGAGGACCTCGGCGCGACCACCGCGACCGTCTTCACCGAGTACCGCGGCCTGACCGTCCAGGAGATGGCGGACCTCCGCGCCAAGCTGCGTGAGAGCGGCGGGACCTACACGGTCGCGAAGAACACCCTGATCCGACTGGCCGCGGCCGAGGCCGGATACGACGTGCCGCGCGAGACCCTGACCGGTCCGACCGCCCTCGCCTTCACCGGCGACGACGTGGCCGGCGTCGCGAAGGCCCTGCGCGCGTTCGCGAAGGACCACCCCGAGCTCGTCGTCAAGGGCGCCGTCCTCGAGGGCAACTTCCTCGACGGCGAGGAGGCCGGAAAGCTCGCGGACCTCGAGAGCGCCGAGGAGCTGCTGGCCAGCTTCGCCGGGATGTTCGAGACCATGCTCGCCTACATGCCGCGCATGGCCGACGACCTGCTGACCGAGACCGAGGGCCTGATGACCGCCCTCGAGGCCAAGAAGCCCGAGTAGCCGGCCCCGCCGGCCCCCACCCGAGACCACCCCAGACCCCCAGACCCCACCAAGGAGCACGAGCAATGGCCAAGATCGCCGTCGACGACATGATCGCTGCGTTCGAGGAGATGACCCTCCTCGAGCTGAAGGAGTTCCGCGACCGGTTCAAGGAGCACTTCGACGTCCAGGCCGCCGCCCCCGTCGCCATGGCCGCCCCCGGGGCTGCCGGCGGTGGCGACGCCGCCGCGGAGGAGGAGACGGACTCCTTCGACGTCATCCTCGCCTCCGCCGGCGAGAAGAAGATCCAGGTCATCAAGGAGGTGCGCGCCCTCACCAACCTCGGCCTGAAGGAGGCCAAGGAGCTGGTCGACGGCGCCCCCAAGCCGATCCTGGAGGGTGCGAACAAGGACGACGCGGAGAAGGCGAAGGAGGCCCTCGAGGGCGCCGGCGCCACGGTGGAGCTCAAGTAGCCAGCCCCACCTCGCGAACACCCGCACGGCGGGGCGGCCACGGTCGCCCCGCCGTCGCGTTCCACCGGCCACACGCCACCGCCCGTCAAGCACCCGACGTTGCGGCCGGGTGCTTGACGGGTAGTCTTCCGACGTGCACCCTTAGAGGATTCGCACGGGACGAGGGAGTCGTCACGAGCAACCGCATCGGTCTCCGCGAGGGGACAGCACCCGACGAGACGCAGCGCGAGCCTGACTTGTGCTGCGCTTTGCCGTCCTCTGGGACCCCGCCCACCCCTGGACCCACGTCGCACACCAGGGCGGCACCCCCCGCGCGACACGTCGTCGCGCCCCCGACCCGCTAGCGCAGCCCGCTGGCCGCCTGCGCGCCGCAGGCGGGTCGTCTCTCCCGACCACCTCCACCCACGCATCCACTGCAACCCATAGAGGAGCAGCAGCCTTGTCGACGCTCTCGCCCGACTCCGTCGCGTCCCGCCTGTCGTTCGCAAAGATCGACGAACCCCTCCCGATCGACGACCTCGACCTGGTCGCCATCCAGCGGGACAGCTTCGAGTGGCTGACCGGTCGCGGGCTCGGTGAGGTCCTCTCCGAGCTCTCGCCGGTCGAGGACTTCACGGGCCAGATGGCCCTCAGCCTGACCGACCACCAGTTCGAGGCCCCGAAGCACTCCACGGAGGAGTGCCGCGAGAAGGACCTCACCTACTCCGCGCCGCTCTTCGTGACCGCCGAGTTCGTCAACGCCCAGACCGGCGAGATCAAGCAGCAGAAGGTCTTCATGGGCGACTTCCCGATGATGACGGAGAAGGGGACCTTCATCATCAACGGGACCGAGCGGATCGTCGTGTCCCAGCTGGTCCGCAGCCCGGGCGTCTACTTCGACACCGACGTCGACAAGACGACGGGGCGTGACGTCTACGGCTGCAAGATCATCCCCTCCCGCGGCGCCTGGCTCGAGTTCGAGATCGACAAGCGCGGGTTCGCCGGCGTGCGCGTGGACCGCAAGCGCCGCCAGTACATCAGCGTGCTGTACCGCGCGCTGAAGGCGATCACCTTCAACGCCGAGACCGGCGAGTACGAGCTGGCCGCCCGCGAGGTGCTCGACACCCCCGTCTCCGACGACGAGATCCTCGAGTTCTTCGGCGTCCTCGGCGACCCCGACGGCTTCGACGAGTCCCGCCGCGAGATCCGCGAGATCATCGACCGGACCCTCGCGAAGGACAACATCGCCACGCCCGCCGAGGCGTTGATGGACATCTACCGCAAGCTGCGCCCGGGTGAGCCGCCCACCCCGGACTCCGCCGGCCAGCTGATGATCAACTACTTCTTCAACGGCAAGCGCTACGACCTCGCGCGCGTCGGGCGGTACAAGGTCAACAAGAAGCTCGGCGAGGAGCAGGTCCACCTCGGGATGCGCACGCCCGAGGAGGCGAAGCCGCGCCAGGAGGACCCCACCCCCCAGCGCCTGCTCGACGCCGCCGCCGCGGAGACCCGCGACGTCCGGCCGGTCGCCCTGGCCGACGAGCCGGCGACCCCGATCGGGCACGTGCTGACCAAGGAGGACGTGCTCGCGACGATGCACTACCTCCTCGGCCTGGCGACCGACGTCCGCGACCCCAACGGCCAGCAGCGGTACTTCACCGACGACATCGACCACTTCGGGAACCGCCGCGTCCGCAGCGTCGGCGAGCTGATCCAGAACCAGGTCCGCATCGGCCTGTCCCGCATGGAGCGCGTCGTGCGCGAGCGCATGACGACCCAGGACGTCGAGACGATCACCCCGCAGACGCTGATCAACATCCGGCCGGTCGTGGCGAGCCTGAAGGAGTTCTTCGGGGCGTCGCAGCTGAGCCAGTTCATGGACCAGACCAACCCGCTGTCCGGTCTGACCAACAAGCGGCGCCTGTCGGCCCTCGGCCCCGGCGGCCTGTCCCGTGAGCGCGCGGGCTTCGAGGTCCGCGACGTCCACCCCTCCCACTACGGGCGGATGTGCCCGATCGAGACCCCTGAAGGTCCGAACATCGGCCTGATCGGGTCCCTCGCCACCTACGCCAAGCTCAACGAGTTCGGGTTCATCCAGACCCCGTACCGCAAGGTCGTCGACGGCCAGGTCACCGACGAGATCGAGTACCTGACCGCTGACGAGGAGGACCGCTTCAACATCGCGCAGGCGAACGCCCCGCTCGACGGCGACGGCCGCTTCGTCAACGAGCGCGTCCTGGTCCGCCTGCCGGGCGGCTCGCCCCGCGAGATCCCGGCCGGCGGTGTCCAGTACATGGACGTGTCGCCGCGCCAGATCGTCTCGGTGGCCGCCGCGATGATCCCGTTCCTCGAGCACGACGACGCGAGCCGCGCCCTGATGGGCACGAACATGCAGCGCCAGGCCGTGCCGCTGCTGCGCTCGGACAGCCCCTACGTGGGCACCGGCCTCGAGTCGAAGGCCGCCCGCGACGCCGGTGACGTCGTCATCAGCGACCAGGGCGGGACCGTGGTGGAGGTCGCCGCGGACCGCATCATCCTGAAGACCGAGCAGGGGACGCTCGAGAAGCACTTCCTCGCCAAGTTCGAGCGCACCAACCAGGGCACCTGCTACAACCAGCGCCCCCTGGTGGACGAGGGCGACGAGGTCCTGCCGGGCCAGGTCATCGCCGACGGTCCCTGCACCGACACCGGGGAGATGGCCCTCGGCCAGAACCTCCTGGTCGCGTTCATGACCTGGGAGGGCTTCAACTACGAGGACGCGATCATCCTCTCCGAGCGCCTCGTCAAGGAGGACGTCCTCACCTCGATCCACATCGAGAAGTTCGAGGTCGACGCCCGCGACACCAAGCTCGGCGCCGAGGAGATCACCCGGGACATCCCGAACGTCTCCGAGGACGTGCTGGCCCACCTCGACGAGCGCGGCATCGTCCGCATCGGCGCCGAGGTCAACCCAGGCGACATCCTGGTCGGCAAGGTCACCCCGAAGGGTGAGACCGAGCTGACCCCCGAGGAGCGGCTGCTCCGCGCGATCTTCGGCGAGAAGGCCCGCGAGGTCCGCGACACCTCCCTCAAGGTCCCCCACGGCGACACCGGCATCGTGATCGGCGTCCGCACGCAGTCGCGTGAGGACGGCGACGAGATGCAGCCGGGCGTCAACGACCTGGTCCGCGTGTACGTGGCCCAGAAGCGGAAGATCTCCGACGGTGACAAGCTCGCCGGCCGCCACGGCAACAAGGGCGTCATCTCGAAGATCCTCCCGATCGAGGACATGCCGTTCCTCGCCGACGGGACCCCCGTCGACGTGGTGCTGAACCCCCTCGGCGTCCCCTCCCGCATGAACGTCGGCCAGGTCCTCGAGACCCACCTCGGGTGGGTCGCGTCGAACGGCTGGCGCTTCGACGACAAGCCCGAGTGGTTCGACCGCATGGGTTGGGGCGCCGACATGCTCGACCACGACCCGCAGAAGCTGGCGACGCCGGTGTTCGACGGGTGCCGCGAGGACGAGCTGCAGGACCTGCTCGAGCACACCAAGGAGGGTGCGGGCGGCGAGCGCATCGTCAACCGCGCCGGCAAGGCCCAGGTGTTCGACGGCCGGACCGGCGAGCCCATCGACCAGCCGATCACCGTCGGCTACATGTACATCCTGAAGCTGCTGCACCTGGTGGACGACAAGATCCACGCGCGGTCCACCGGCCCCTACTCGATGATCACCCAGCAGCCGCTGGGCGGTAAGGCGCAGTTCGGCGGCCAGCGGTTCGGCGAGATGGAGGTGTGGGCCCTCGAGGCCTACGGCGCCGCCTACGCCCTGCAGGAGCTGCTGACGGTCAAGTCCGACGACGTCGTGGGCCGCGTGAAGGTCTACGAGGCGATCGTCAAGGGCGAGAACATCCCCGAGCCCGGCATCCCCGAGTCGTTCAAGGTGCTCGTCAAGGAGATGCAGAGCCTCTGCCTCAACGTCGAGGTGCTGAGCGCCACCGGCGAGGAGATCGAGTTCCGCGACTCCGACGAGGACGCCTTCCGCGCCGCCGAGGAGCTCGGCATCAACCTGAGCCGCCCCGAGCGCCAGACCGACGACTTCGCCGCGTCCTAGGACCGGCCAGCTGATCACGAGTCCCACAGGAGGACCACCACCGAATGCTTGACGTCAACAACTTCGACGAGCTGAAGATCTCGCTGGCCACCGAGGACCAGATCCGGATGTGGTCGAACGGCGAGGTCCGCAAGCCCGAGACGATCAACTACCGGACGCTCCGCCCCGAGAAGGACGGGCTGTTCTGCGAGAAGATCTTCGGTCCCACGCGCGACTGGGAGTGCCCCTGCGGCAAGTACAAGCGCGTCCGCTTCAAGGGCATCATCTGCGAGCGCTGCGGTGTGGAGATCACCCGCTCGAAGGTCCGCCGCGAGCGGATGGGCCACATCGAGCTGGCCGCCCCGGTCACCCACATCTGGTACTTCAAGGGCGTCCCGTCGCGCCTCGGGTACCTGCTCGACATGGCGCCGAAGGACCTCGAGAAGGTCATCTACTTCGCGGCGTACATCATCACCTCCGTCGACGACGAGGGTCGCGCCGAGGCGCTGCCCGACCTCGAGAAGGAGATCGGTGCCGACAAGAAGCGGCTGGAGAAGGAGCTCGAGGTCGAGCGCGAGCAGCTGCTGAGCGAGCTCGAGACCACCCTCGCCGAGATGGAGGCGGAGGGCGCGAAGTCCGACCAGATCAAGAAGAAGCGCCGCGAGATCGAGAAGCAGATCAAGGGCGTCACCGAGCGGGCGCAGGACCGCGCCGACCGCCTCGACGACGTGCTCGAGCTGTTCCGGTCCCTCGAGGTCAAGCAGCTCGTCGTCGACGAGATGCTGTACCGCGACCTGCGCGACCGCTTCGGCGAGTTCTTCACCGGCGGCATGGGCGCGGAGGCCATCCGCACCCTGCTCGGCCAGGTCGACTTCGAGGGCGAGTCCGAGCACCTGCGCGAGGTCCTCGCCGACGAGGCCGAGAAGATCAAGTCCGGCAAGCGCAAGACGCGGTCGCAGAAGGCGACGCGCGCCGTGAAGCGCCTGAAGGTCCTCGAGGCCTTCCGGACCACCGGCAACGACCCGACCTCGATGGTCCTGAAGGCCGTCCCGGTCATCCCGCCGGACCTCCGCCCGATGGTGCAGCTCGACGGTGGCCGCTTCGCGACCTCCGACCTGAACGACCTGTACCGCCGCGTGATCAACCGGAACAACCGGCTGAAGCGGCTGATCGACCTCGGCGCGCCCGAGATCATCGTCAACAACGAGAAGCGCATGCTGCAGGAGGCCGTCGACGCGCTGTTCGACAACGGCCGCCGCGGCCGCCCGGTCACCGGGCCGGGCAACCGCGCCCTCAAGTCCCTCTCCGACATGCTGAAGGGCAAGCAGGGCCGGTTCCGCCAGAACCTGCTCGGCAAGCGCGTCGACTACTCCGGCCGCTCGGTCATCGTCGTCGGCCCGCACCTCAAGCTCCACGAGTGCGGCCTGCCGAAGAAGATGGCGCTCGAGCTGTTCAAGCCGTTCGTCATGAAGCGGCTGGTCGACCTCAACTTCGCCCAGAACATCAAGTCGGCGAAGCGCATGGTCGAGCGCCAGCGCCCGCAGGTGTGGGACGTGCTCGAGGAGGTCATCGGCGACCACCCGGTGCTCCTCAACCGCGCGCCCACGCTGCACCGCCTCGGCATCCAGGCCTTCATCCCGAAGCTGGTCGAGGGCAAGGCCATCCAGATCCACCCACTCGTCTGCAGTGCGTTCAACGCCGACTTCGACGGCGACCAGATGGCCGTCCACGTGCCGCTGTCCGCCGAGGCCCAGGCCGAGGCGCGGCTGCTGATGCTCAGCTCGAACAACATCCTGAGCCCGGCGAACGGCCGCCCGCTGGCCACGCCGACCCAGGACATGGTGCTCGGCGCCTACTACCTGACCTACGCCGAGGGCGTCGACGAGTTCGCGACCGCTCCCGACGAGGGCCTGGTCGAGGCCGTCCGGGCCGGCGAGCGCCGCATCCCCTCCTTCGCCGGCGTCCACGAGGCGATCATGGCGATGGACCGCCGTGAGGTGACCCTCCAGGACTGGTCCGTCGTCCGGCTGCGCGGCAAGGTCATCCGCGAGGACGCGCTGTTCGACCCGATCGTGGAGGACGGCGACGAGGCCGGCGTGCCGGTCGACCGCGTCGTCGGCGAGGAGGACGGGCTGCGCCTGCTCCGCGACGACGGCAAGGGCCTGCGGGTCCTGACCACCCCCGGTCGGGTGCTGTTCAACGAGATCTTCCCCGCGGAGATGCCGTACAAGAACGAGCTCCTCACCAAGAAGGGCCTGGCCAACCTGGTCAACCGCTGCGCGGACGAGTTCGCGCAGTGGCAGACCGCCGAGGTCCTCGACCGGATGAAGGACATCGGGTTCGAGTTCAGCTCGCGTGCCGGCGTGACCGTGTCCATCGCGGACGTCACCCCGCCACCGGCGAAGCAGGAGCTGGTCGACGCCGCCGAGGCGCAGGCCGCCCAGGTCGAGACGCGCTTCGAGAAGGGCCGCCTGACCCCCGAGGACCGGCGCAACGCCCTGATCGACATCTGGTCCACCACCAAGGACCAGGTGCAGGACGCGATGGAGCGGAACTTCGAGACCGCCGAGCGGACCAACCCGATCTGGATGATGTCGCACTCCGGTGCGCGTGGGTCCATGGGGCAGCTGGTCCAGATCGCCGGGATGCGCGGCATGGTCGCGAACCCGCGCGGTGAGATCATCGAGCGGCCGATCAAGTCGAACTTCCGCGAGGGCTTGAGCGTCCTCGAGTACTTCATCGCCACGCACGGCACCCGCAAGGGCCTGGCCGACACCGCCCTGCGGACGGCCGACTCGGGCTACCTGACCCGTCGCCTCGTCGACATCGCCCAGGACCTGATCATCCGCGAGGAGGACTGCGGCGTGACCCGCGGCGTCCCCGTGCTGGTCGGCGAGCGGGACAGCCAGACGCTGTTCGGCCGCATCCTGGCCCAGGACGTCATGTACCCGGGCACCGAGGAGGTGCTGCTGGAGACCGGCACCGAGATCGCCGACGGCGAGATCCGGGCCCTGCGCAGCGTCCTGGTCAAGGGGCTCCACCCCGAGACGGGCGAGCCCCTCGAGACGACCGCCGAGACCGACGCCGAGCGGACCATCCGCGTCTACAGCGTGCTGAACTGCGAGGCCGAGGTCGGCGTCTGCGCCAAGTGCTACGGCCGTGCCCTCGCCGAGGGCCGGTCGGTCCAGATCGGTGAGGCCGTCGGCATCGTCGCCGCCCAGTCCATCGGTGAGCCGGGCACCCAGCTGACCATGCGGACCTTCCACTCCGGTGGTGTCGCGGGTGAGGACATCACCCACGGCCTGCCGCGCGTCGTCGAGCTGTTCGAGGCGCGCAGCCCCAAGGGGAAGGCCGAGATCTCCCCGGTGTCCGGCACCCTCACCATCGAGGGTGGCGACAAGGGCATCGACCTGCACATCGACCCGGGCAACGACGAGGAGGTCATCACCATCTCGGTGACCACCCGTGCCCGCATGGCCCGCGTGCCCGACGAGTCCTCGGACGTCGAGGGCGTGACCCGCGAGCTGCAGAGCGGCGACACCGTCCGCGTCGGCCAGCAGCTGACCGAGGGGTCGATCGACCCCCACGAGATGCTCGAGATCCTCGGCGCCCGCGAGACCCAGAAGCTCCTCGTCGAAGAGGTGCAGAAGGTCTACGGCGCCCAGGGCGTGTCGATCCACGACAAGCACATCGAGCTGATCGTCCGCCAGATGCTGCGGCGCGTGAACATCATCGAGCCGGGCGACACCGACTTCCTGCCCGGTGAGCTCGTCGACCGCCTGAAGTTCGCCAAGGGCAACCGCCTGGCGCTGGACGAGGGCATGCAGCCCGCCAACGGCCGCCAGGTGCTCATGGGCATCACCAAGGCGTCGCTGGCCACCGACAGCTGGCTGTCCGCCGCGTCGTTCCAGGAGACCACCCGCGTCCTCACCGAGGCCGCGATCGAGGGCAAGTCCGACGCCCTCAACGGCCTCAAGGAGAACGTCATCATCGGGAAGCTCATCCCCGCGGGGACCGGGCTGCGCAAGTACCGCGACATCGCCGCGGTGCCGACCGAGATGCCCCAGCAGCTGATGCCCGCCGACCTGCTCGACAGCTTCGGCGAGGGTGGCGACTGGGACACCGACGAGGCCTGGTCGGAGAACGTCTACTAGGCGCTCCGCCACCACACCACGGCGACGGCCGGTCCCCCCGGGGGCCGGCCGTCGCCGCGTCCGGCCCGGGGGCGGGGGGGGGGCGGGTAGGCTCCGCGTGGGGTGGAGCCCGCGCGCGGGGAGGAC
>NZ_CAXQBR010000079.1 GCF_964222135.1 Euzebya sp. | reverse complement strand
TGACCACGAATGTCGGGTCACACGACGAATTGCGATATCCGCCGGCCGGTTGAACTTGCGGCTTACCCGCCCCCGACGGTGACGTAGACGAGGTCACCACTTCGGGTCATGCCCCTCCCACCACCAGAACTAGTACTCCCGAGGTGCGCTCCGCCCGCGCACTTCCTCATCGGCCGACCGCTGACCGGGTTGAGCACCTGGTTCGAGTACCCGGCCCCGAGACGCCGAAGGCGCCCTCGGCCTCAGCCGACAGCGCCCTCGGGGAGCCGCACCGGAGGGAGGCGCGGCCGTGATGTCCAACCCTCAGGCGGACATGGCCAACCGCTTCGCCAGGGGGGTGGGGGTGGCGGTGAGGCGGTCGGTGGTGGTGGAGTTGGTGGCGACGGCGGCGTAGTAGGCGGCCTTCTTCTTGGCGAGTCGGCCGGCCGGTCGGGGTTCGGCGGGGAGCATGTCGGGGTCGAGGTTGGCAGTGATCCCGGCGTGCAACAGGGCCAACGCTTCGCCGCGCATCTGGGAGATCCGGCTCTCGGAGACGCCGAGTTCGTCGGCGATCTCTTGCATGGGTCGTTCTTCGAAGAAGTAGCCGACCACGACGTGACGGAGCCGCTCGGGGAGGGCGACGATGGCGTCCATCAGGTAGGCCTTGCGTTCGCGGCCCAACAACTCGTCGAGGGGGGTGGGGTCGGTGTCGGGGAGCACGTCGGCGATCGACCCGTCTGAGACGAGGGACTCGTAGTTGAGCACGGTGCCGCGGTGGACGTCGTCGACGATGTTCTGGACGCGGTCGACGTCGGTGCCCATCTCGGCGGCGGTCTCTTCGAGGGTGGGGGTGCGGCCGTGGCGGGCGGTGAAGGCGTCGGTGGCGGCGTCCATCTTGCGGGCGGAGGCGCGGACGCTGCGGGAGGCCCAGTCGCGGCTGCGGAGCTCGTCGAGGAGTGCGCCGCGGATGCGGATCATGGCGAACTTCTCAAAGGCGATGCCGCGGGTGTCGTCCCAGGAGCGGGCGGCTTGGGCGAGGCCGTACATGGCGGCTGAGACGAGGTCGTCGCGGGAGACGTGGCGTGGCACCCGTCCGGTGATCTCGGCGACGCCGTACTGCACGAGCGGCAGGTTGGCCCGGATCAGAGCCTCCTCGGCATCGACCGAGCGGCGGGGGGTGACGGGGTGCTGTGCCATGGCGACACTGTGTGGCGAGCCGATTCCTCTCGGTATCCGCCGCCCGGGTGAATATCCTGGCGTCGGTAGGGTCCTGCGACGTAGAGCAGCGACGTAGCAGCCCGCCACCGCAGCCACCACCGGCGAGGGTCGTCCGAACTAGTACCAGTTCCGCCTGCACCGTCGTTCGGGGGGTGGGAAGCCATACTCGGGGACCACGTGACTGCTGACGACGATCTGGAGGACCTGCCGGTCGAGCGCCGCGCCGGGGACCGTCGCCAGCGCGACGTCCCCGTGGCGGTGGACCGTCGGCAGGGCGAGCGCCGGGCCAACAAGCTCGCACCCAAGCAGGCCTTCGCCGGGGTTGCCATCGTCGTCGACCCGTGGCCGCTCATGCGGGCCGGGGTCCGCCAGCTGCTCGAGGCCAGCGCCATGCGCGTCGCCGCGGATGACGCCGCCGCTGCTGTGGCCTGCCGGTCCGTGGGCGACCGCCTCGACCTGGCCATCATCGGCGCGACCACCGAACCCCTCCCCGAGGTCGTCGATCAGGTCCGCCGCCTCCCCGGCCCCGAGGCGGGCCAGACGCCGCGCGTCCTGATCATGCTGGAACGCGTCGAGGCGGATCTCCTCCGCCGGCTCCTCGCGATGGGTGTGGAGGGGATCGTGCAGCGCTCGATCGGTCTGGACGATCTCCGTGCCGCGGCCGAGCGGATCCTCGCCGGGCAGCGCGTCCTGTCCGGCGGTCCGCTGAGCGTCCTCGCATCCGCCGGACTCGAGGTCGCCGAGCCTGCGGTCGAGCGCACCGACGACGGCGGCTTGACGGCCAAGGAGCTCGAGGTCCTCAGCCAGCTCGCCCAGCACCAGTCCAACCGCGAGATCGCTGAGCGGCTTCACGTCTCCGCGGCGACGGTGAAGACCCACCTCTCCAACATCTACTCGAAGATGGGCGTCGCCGATCGGCGCCAAGCGGTCGTGGCCGCCGTGGAGCGGGGCCTCCTCACCTGAGTTCCCTCTCCCTCACGCGCGCGAGGGAGATTCGGGTCGACCGCTCAGGTGGACCGGACGGCGACCGATCAGACCCCCGAGGTGCGTGACATGAACTCTTCTCAGGGGATCCAGGTGGCCTACAGCGACGTCTCCAACATCCTGTGGCGTGAGCGCCAGCTGCTCGAGCTGCTCCAGTTCAAGCTGGAGGTCGAGCAGAGCCTGCTCGCGTCCGGGCGGAGCCGGTGGTTGGGCCACGCGACGCGCGAGATCGAGATGCTGATCGAGGAGGTCAAGCAGGTCGAGCTGGCCCGTGCCATCGAGGTGCGCGCCCTCTGCGACCAGCTGGGCATCAACGAGACCCCGACCCTCAAGGCGCTCGTCGCCGAGCTCGATGAGCCGTGGAGCGCCATCTTCGAGGACCACCGCCAGGCCTTCCTCACCGCCACCCAGGAGATCGTCGGGCTGGCCGAGACCAACCGCGAGCTGCTGGCCCGCGGCTACCAGGCCGCCCGCGAGGCCCTCGCATCCCTCGGGGCGGAGCGCGTCGAGACGTACGGCCCCAGCGGCATGCAGGTCAGCCGCAGCGGCAGGGACGTCCGCCTCCTCGACGAGGTGATGTAGCGATGCGGTCCACCTTCGGCGGCCTGCAGGTCGCCGCGTCCGGGCTCGCCGCGCAGCGGCGCGCGATCGAGGCCGCCGGGCAGAACATCGCCAACGTCAACACCCCCGGCTACAGCCGCCAGCGCGTCGACCTCGCCGCGATGGCCAGCCACACCGCGGGCATCCACACCGGGTCGGCCACCTGGGGCGTCGGCGTGCAGGTCACCGGTCAGAGCCGCATCGTCGACCAGTTCCTGATCCAGCGGGTGCAGGCCGAGCGCTCCTCCCAGGGGTTCGCCGAGGAGATCCAGACGACCTACTCGCGCCTGGAGCTGACGTTCGGTGAGCCCGGCGACAGCGGTCTCGCCGCGCAGCTCGAGGACTTCTGGAACGCGTGGGACACGGTGGTCATCGCCCCAGAGGACCTGGCGGCTCGGTCCGCCCTGCTCCAACAGGCCGAAGGCGTCGCCAACCGCTTCGCGGATCTGAGCGCATCGATGGATGCGCAGGTCGACGATGCGATCGAGCGGGCCAAGGTCGTGGTGGATGACGTCAACGCCACCGCGAAGCAGATCGCCCGCCTCAACACCGAGATCTCCGCGGCCGCCCAGCTCGGGACGAGCGCCAACGAGCTCATGGACCAGCGAGATGAGCTGGTTCGGCAGTTGTCGGACAAGGTGGGCATCTCGACCCGCATCAACGACGACGGGATGATGCACATCAACGTCGGCAGCGTCGCACTGGTCCAGGGCGCGAACGCCCACGAGATGGCGTTGCACGTGGACGGGGATCCTCCGACGTTGGCTCTGCACATGTCGAACACCACCCTCGAGGTGGACCCCCGGACCGGCAGCCTCGCAGCCTTGAAGACGTCCGTGAACGACATCATCCCGAAGCAGCAGACCCAGCTGGATCAGGTCGCCGCCCAGCTGGTCTCGTCGGTGAACGGCACGCACGTCACCGGCAACGACCTCAGTGGCACCTCTGGACGACTCTTCTTCGACGGGGCGTCCGCTCGTGACATCCGCTTGCACGGCGACGTCGTGGGACAGCCGGGGAACGTGGCAGCCGCGCTGCCGACCGAAGGGGTGTTCGGTGGCGGCAACGCCGCCCTCATCGGCGAACTCGCCGGCGGGCCGGCTGACGACGCCTACCGGACCCTCGTCGCCCAGTTGGGCGTGGACGCGCAGACGGCCTCTCGCGTGGTCGACCTCCAGACGAAGCTCACCCAGCAGGCCCAGGGGCAGCACGACGCGGTGTCCGGCGTCTCGATCGACGAGGAGATGACCAACCTCGTCGCCTACCAGCAGGCCTACAGCGCCGCCGCCCGATTCATGACCACCATCGACGAGATGCTGAACACGCTGATCAGCGGCACCGGCGTCGTCGGGAGGTAGCACACACCATGACGCGAGTCACCCAGGGCATGCTGAGCCGGTCATCGCTGGCCTACCTGCAGCAGAGCCTCTCCCGCACCGGTGATCTGCAGGAACGTCTCGCCACGGGGCGCCAGATCAACCGACCGTCGGACTCACCCACCGGGACCGTCACGGCGATGCTCACGCGCTCGTCGCTGACACGGACCCGTGGCCACCTCGCGGGTGCCGACAACGCGAAGGGTTGGCTGGACACGGCGGACTCCGCGCTGCAGGGTGCCTCGTCGATGCTGATCCGGGCTCGCGACCTGACGGTTCAGGGCGCGAACGCCTCGGTCGGCGATGTCGGGCGGAAGAACATCGCCTCTGAGCTGCGGTCCATCCGGGACGGGCTGCTCGAGATGGCCAACACCCGCTTCGGGGACCGCCTGCTGTTCTCCGGCACCGGCAACCCGGCAGAGCTCTTCGTCGACGGTCCCCTCGGCTTCGTCTACCAGGGGGACCCGCACTCGGTGACCCGGACCGTGGCAGAGGGCATCAAGCTGCCGATCAACGTCACGGGCACCGAGGCGTTCGGCCCCAACGGGAACACAGTGTTCGATGTCCTCGACCAGGTCATCGAGGACCTCGAGCTCAACCCGGACGCCGTCAGCGGCCACCTGGCCTCGATCGACGAGGCGCACAACCGCCTGCTCACCGCGCTGGGCACGATCGGGGCCCGGGCGAACCGGCTCGAGAGCCTGGTCGACCGGGCCACGGACCAGGAGATGAACTTGCGCACCCGACTGAGCAGCGTCGAGGACGTCGACCTGCCCGAGACCATCATGGAGCTGCAGATGCAGGAGGTCGCCTACCAGGCCGCCCTGTCCGCCACCTCACGGGTCATCCAGCCCTCTCTGCTGGACTTCCTGCGCTAATGTCGGCCCTCATGACCGCCGCCGCCACCACGCTCGAGTTCGTGACGGCCGTCCCCGGGTTCCCCGAGGCACGCGCATGGACCCTCGAGACCTGGGGAGACGACGCGAACAGCCCGTTCAAGGTCCTCACCGCCGATGACGTCGCCGACCTCGCGTTCGTCGTCGTCGACCCGTTCGGGTTCTTCCCGGACTACGAGCCGACGCTCGACACCGCCACGGTGGACGCGCTCGGCCTGGGGTCAGCTGACGATGCGGACGTGTACGTCGTCCTGACCGTCGGGGAGACCCTGCAGGACACCACCGCGAACCTGCTCGGGCCGGTCGTGGTCAACCGCACCAACGGCCGTGCGGTGCAGGCGATCCTGCACCAGCCAGGCCTGTCGACGAGGGCACCGCTCGCCAGCTGAGCAGCTGACCGTCGTCAGCAGTCCAACGTGGCGGCGGCCACCGCGCAGATGAGGTGCTGCCGTCCAGGTGCCAGCGCCCCCAGCCGGCGGACCAACATCGACTGCGGGAAGGGCCGCAGGTTGTCGAAGCTGGCCACCGAGGCGTGCGGCAGGCCCTCCCCCTCGTCGAGCGGGAGCTCGCTCGGCACCGAACGGATCCTGGTGGTGACAGGTGCGACCAGCACCCGACGCATCACGGCGTTCGCGGCGTCGCGGCTCACGACGAGGAACGGCCGTCCCTTCTCGTCCGGTGCCTCTCCCCACCACACCTCACCACGGGCTACCACCACTTCTCCCACGGTTCGTCCTCGATGGCGTCGATGGCGAGTCGTTCGGCCTCTCGCAGCTCCTCCGGCGTCTCCGGCACACGGCGGAAGCCGTCGGCGAAGGCCTGATCGATCTCCCGCTCCCGGGCCTCCTGGATCACGTGGTCGAGTCCGGCTCGGACGGCCTGGGAGCGGCTCGTGAACCGGCCGGAGCGGACGAGATCGTCGATCGCGGCGAGCGTGGCGGACGGGAGCTTCACCGCGATCTGACTGGTCATACCGCGAGCATACCCACCGGTGGTGCGAGGCTGCTCGCGGTGCGCACACGGGGCGACGTCCACGAGACAGGTAGCCTCGACGGCCATGAGCGCCGTCGTCTACGCAGTGGCCAACCAGAAGGGTGGCGTCGCCAAGACGACGACCACGGCCAGCCTGGCCGCGGCGCTGCGGGCCCGGGGGTTGAACGTGCTGGTGATCGACCTCGATCCCCAGGCGTGCCTGACCTTCAGCTTGGGCTACGACCCGGACGAGCTGAGCCCGACCCTCCACGAGGTCGTGACCGGCCGGACCGAGCTGTCGGCGACCGTCGTCCGCCACGACGAGTGCGACCTCGCACCGGCCAACCTGGACCTGTCCGGGGCCGAGGTCGCCCTGCTCAGCCGGACCGGCCGGGAGTACGTCCTGCGCGCCCAGATCGAGGACCTGCGCGACAGCTACGACGCGATCTTCCTCGACTGCCCGCCGTCGCTCGGGGTCCTGACGCTGAACGCGCTGACCGCGGCCGACAAGGTCGTCATCCCCCTGCAGTGCGAGACGCTCAGCCACCGCGGGGTCTCCCAGCTGCTCGAGACGATCGCGGACGTCCAGCACCTCACCAACCGCGGCCTCGAGGTCGCCGGCCTGGTCGCCACGATGTTCGACAGCCGGACGAACCACTCCCGCGAGGTGCTGGAGGACGTCCAGACCCGCTACGACCTGAAGGTCATCGGCGTCCCGGTCCGCAAGTCCGTCCGGTTCGCCGAGGCGCCCAACAACGGCAGGACGATCCTGTCCCACGCGCCGAAGGTGCCCGGCGCGGCGGCCTACAGGGTGATCGCCGCGGAGCTCCACGGCCTGACCGTCCTGCCCGAGGACCGCGCCGCCGCGGAGGGTGGGTCATGAGGAGGGGGACCCCGTGAGCGGCTTCGACCGGATCAAGCCGCCGGAGCGCCGGCTGCTGGAGCGCGAGGAGTCCCGCCAGCCCGACTCCTCACGCGCCGACCGGGAGGGGCGCGCCGCCCTGTTCAGTGCCTCCGCCCCGCCGTCCACCCCCGGCGCGGGCGCTCGTCGCCGGTCGCCCGAGCCGTCCCCGCGGACCCACGAGGCCGGGGAGCAGGACCGCGCCGACCGTCCCAGCCCGCCGGCCGGCCGCAGCCCGGTGCACGTGGAGTGCAGCCACTGCGGCGTGTCCTCACCCCTCCACCTGGGTGACGCGATCCGGCACGCGATCCCGCTGGTCCTGGTCGCGCCCTGGAAGTCCCACCCGGTCTTCGCGCGCTGCCCCGCGTGCGAGCGCCGCGCCTGGCTCAGGCCGCGCGTCGGTCTGCCCCGCTAGCGGTGGCGGGTCGCGACGACCCCGCGGGCCTGCTCGCGGTCGCCGAAGAGGTGGCGCGCACGGCCGGTGCCGTGCTGCTCGCGCACCAGCGCCGCCTGCGCGCCGGCGAAGACGCCGGTGTGCAGACCAAGTCCAGCGCCACCGACCCGGTGTCGGTCGCGGACGCGGATTCCGAGCGCGTGCTCGTCGAGGCGCTGACCGCCGCGCGTCCCGATGACGGGCTGCTGGGGGAGGAGGGGGCGCACCGCCGCGGTTCGACCGGGCTCCGCTGGGTCGTGGACCCCCTCGACGGCACGGTGAACTTCCTGTACGGCCACCCCGGGTGGTCGGTCAGCGTCGCCGTCGAGCGCGAGGAGCCCGACGGGACCTGGCGCGGCATCGCCGGCGCGGTCCTCGACCCGGTCGCGGACCAGCTCTTCGCCGCCCACGTCGACGGGCCCGCCACCTGCGACGGGATCGAGATCGCCGTCAACGACCCGGTCGAGCTGCCCCACGCCCTGATCGGGACGGGGTTCAGCTACGAGCGCGACCGCCGGCTGGTCCAGGCCGAGGTGGTCACGCGGGTCCTCGCCGCCGCGCGGGACGTGCGCCGTGTCGGCTCGGCGGCGCTGGACCTCTGCGCGGTCGCCGCGGGCCGGGTCGACGGGTACTACGAGGACACCACGCAGCGGTGGGACTGGGCCGCCGGGGTGGTCATCGCCCGGCAGGCGGGCGCGGTCGTCACCCCGCTGACCACGCAGGCCGGGACGAGCGGCGTGGTCGCCTCCGGCCCGGCCCTGCACGCCGACCTCGTGGCACTGGTGACCGCCGGCAGCTGAGTCGAACCGGGGGAGCCCGGGCCGGATGCGGCCGGCCGACCCGCGCCCCGCCGACGCTACGGCAGGTGGACGACCTCGAGCTTCCGGCTCAGGCGGGGCTTGCCGTCGCCGCGAGCCTCACCGACGTCCACCGTGCTGCGGCCGGAGCGGCCCCCACGCCCGCCGTTGCCCCGGTCCGAGCGGGACCGGCCGGACCGGCCACCCCCGTCCCCGTTCGAGCCACGGCCGCCGGAGTCGCGCCCGCCCGAGTCACGACCGCCTGAGTCACGCCCGCCCGAACTGCGCCCGCCCGAACTGCGCCCACCGGAGTTGCGACCCTTCGACGACCGGCGCCCATCGGCGTTGTCCGACCCGCCCTCGGACCCTCCCGATCGGCTCTTGGACTGACGTCCCTTCGACTGTCGGCTCTTGCCGTCGTCGCCGGACCGGCTACGACCACCGGCCCGGGTGGAACCGCCGGCCTGCTCCGAGTCGCGGGTCCCACCGGATCCCTCACGCTTCGAGCGCGTCCGGGTGCGGGTGCGGGACGACCCGTCGGACGAGGAGTCCTCGTCGTCGGAGCTGGTGGGCTGCTCCTGGCCGCTCGAGTCCGACCCACGGCCTCGGGAGCGACGGCGGGTGCGGGTGCGACCCTCCCCCTCCCCCTCGTCCTCGGAGGATGTGGACACGTCCTCGGTCGGCTCGAGCTCGACCACGGTGGTGTCGCCCTCGACGGTCTTGGTGCGGGTGCGCCGGCGGGACCGACCGCGGGTGCGGCGGATGCCGTCGTCATCACCGTCGTCTGACGACGCAGCCTCCGACGACCGTCCCTCAGACGACCGTCCCGTCGACGATGACTCGTCCGACGACGTCTCCGACGTCTCCCCGCGACGTCCGCGGCCTCGACGGCCACCGCCGTCCTCGCCGTCACGCGACCCCGACCGCGACCCGCGACCGCGACGGGCCTGCGGGGGCGAGGGGACCTTGGCCTTCTCCTCGCGCGCGGGCAGGTCGAACAGCTCGTCCAGCAGGGGGGAGGTGGAGAAGACCTCGTGGATCTCCTCCTCGATGCCGAGCTCGCGGCGGATCATCTCGACGCGAGGGAGCTCGTTCCACACCGCCAGCGTGATCGCCACGCCGTCCGCGCCCGCCCGGCCGGTCCGGCCGATGCGGTGCAGGTACATCTTCTCGTCGTCCGGGCAGTCGTAGTTGACGACGTGCGTCACGTCGTCGATGTCGAGCCCGCGGGCGGCCACCTCGGTGGCGCACAGCACGGTGATCTTGCCGTCCCGGAACTTCTGGAGGGCGCGCTCGCGGGCCTCCTGCCGCAGGTCGGAGTGGATCGCCTGGGCGCTGACGTCGCGGTCGCGCAGCTCCTCGGCCAGGGTGTCCGCCATCCGCTTGGTCCGGCAGAACACGACGCACAGCCCACGGCGCGGGGTCTGGAGGATCCGGGCCAGCACCGCCGGCTTGTCCATGCGGTGGCAGCTGAAGAAGTACTGCTGGGTCTTCGGCGCGATCGTGACCTCTTCGACCTCGGCGCGCATGAACGTCGGCTTGGACATGTAGCGACGGGCGAGGCTGACGATCTGGCTCGGCATGGTCGCGCTGAACAGCAGGGTCTGGCGCTCGTCAGCGCACATCTCGACCAGGGCCTCGACGTCGGGCAGGAACCCGAGGTCGAGCATCTCGTCCGCCTCGTCCAGCACCAGCCCGGCGACCTTCGACAGGTCCATCACGCCGCGGCGCGACAGGTCGAGCAGGCGACCGGGGGTGCCGACGACGACGTGGACGCCCTCGGCGAGCGCGTCGATCTGGGGCTGGATGGCCTTGCCGCCGTAGACGGCGAGGACGTCGACGCCGCGGCCGCGGCCGGCCTGGGCGAGGTCCTCGGTGACCTGGAGGCACAGCTCGCGGGTCGGGACGATGACGAGGACCTGGAGGCCGCCGTCGACGTCGACGCGCTGCAGCATCGGCAGGCCGAACCCGAGGGTCTTGCCGGTGCCGGTGCGGGCCTGCCCGATGATGTCGGCGCCGGACAGCGCCAGCGGCAGGGTCATCTCCTGGATGGGGAAGGGCTCGACGATGCCGACGGCCTCGAGGGCGTCGCAGATGGCGTCGTCGACCCCGAAGTCCCGGAAGGTCTTGGTGGACGGCGATGTGGTGGACGGTGTGGTGGACGAGGTGGCGTCCGTCGTGGTGGTGCTCACGTGGCTCTCTGTTCGTAGATCTCAGGTGGGACCGGCGCCGGGTCGGTGAAGAGGTGGCGCGCGGTCGGCGTCCCGCAGCCGCGGAGCGCGGTCAGCGCTCGGCGGGGGAGGGCCCGGTCGGCGTGATCGCACGCGTCCGGGGCGTCGCACCTGACGTCACCGCGAGGGGCGCGGGTCCGCGAGGACCGCACCGTTCCTCCTGGGGCCTGCGTGGCAGGCGATGGGTACCGTCAGGGATCAACTACGACCGTCACTGTACCGCGAGGGGACGACCATGCCCGCCACCCTGACCGTGACCGACGACGCCCTCGAGGTGCTGAAGCCCCTGTTCAGCCAGGTCGAGGGCAGCTGCGAGGTCTGGACCGACGCAGAGGTCGTGACCCGCATGCTCATCCGCGGGGTCATGGCGTACGGCCAGACCGCCGGCAAGCCGTTCGCCGAGATGACCGAGGTCGCGAAGGCCCTCCGCACCCAGATCGAGACGGCGTAGGCCCCCTGCTAGCCGCCGCCGGGGGAGGGGGCGGGCGCGGGTGTCGGCGACCCGGTCGGCTCGTCCGTCGGCTCCGCGGTGGGCTCCGTCGTCGGCTCGTCGGTCGGGGTGGGGGAGGGGTCCGGATCCGTCCCCGTGCTCCCGCCCACCGGGATGGCGGCGAGTTGGTCGTAGGCCTGCTCGGACACCGCCGCGGCGCCGCCCACCACGACGACCCGCTGCGGTGAGATCCGCTCGATCGCGCGCCGGGTGACTCCCGGGACCGAGTTCTCGGTGACCAGAAGCAGGGCCGCGTCGAGCGCCGTCGAGGCCGCGCCGGCGGCGAGGGCGTCGGCGAACTCCTCACCCGTGGCGATCAGCACGACCTCGACATCGCCCAGGTCGACGGAGGACTCCACGACCGCGACGGCGGTGTCGAAGCGGGACGGACCCTCGATCCGGGTCACGTCCGCGCCGGTCACGTCGCCGACGAACCGCTCCACGTCGACCGTGATCGCCGCCGTCCCGCCTACGATCACGATCCGATCGGGATCCAGGCGGCGCAGCTCGTCGAGGGTGGCCTGGGGCACCTGGCCGGGCTCGGTCAGCAGCAGCGGCGCGCGGTCGCGGGCCGCCGCCGGGCTGGCGGTCAGGGCGTCGGGGAACGTGCGGCCGCTGGTCAGGTAGACGATCCGCGACCCCGTGGACCCGCCATCGGTGGCATCGCTGCCAGACCCATCGCTGTCAGACCCCTCGCCGGAGCCGCCGTCGTCATCAGCGCCACCGTCCCCCTCACCCAGCGACGTGATCGCCTGCGACACCGCGGCCGCCGTGGCGAACCGACCCTCGCCGGCCAGCCGCTCGACGTCGACGCCCCTGCCATCGACATCGAGGTCCTCGACCGCTCGCTCGACCTGGCTGCTCAGCACCGACTCGCCGCCGACCAGGACCACCCGGTCGACGCCCAGGCGGACCAGCTCGTCCGCGGTCGCGGAGTCGAGCGCGTCCCCGCCGGTCAGCAGCACCGGCCCGCCGGCGATCGCCGCCAGCACGCCGCCGGCGAGCGCGTCGGGGAACGACCCGGACGCCGCCAGCACCGCCATCGGCGCCCCGTCGGGGTGGGATTCGGTCGACACGCGCACCGCGGTGCGGACGCGGTCGTCCCCGCTCCACCGGGACACCTCGGCGGTGGCGGGCCACTCGCCGGGCCGGTCGCTCAGCTCGACGTCGGCCGGCAGCAGCCGGACCTCGCCGGTGGAGGGATCGTGGGCCAGCGACCAGCCGGCGGCGAAGTCCACCCGCGACCGGCCACCGGGGGCGTCCTGCACACCCGTCACCGGGAACCCGAGCCAGCCGGCCGGCCCGCCCCGCCGGGCGTACTCGTCGTCGATCGGCCCGTGGACGGCGTGCGCCTCACCGGTCGGGGCCAGGTACAGGCCGCCCCGCTCGGTGGGGACCACCTGGCCGCCGGCGACGTCCACAGGGTCGCCGCTGACGTGGCCGAGCACCCCGTTCGGGCCGTCCAGGGCGGCGTACGCCAGCCCGGTCGGGCCGACCAGCACGACGATGCCGAACGCCGTGGACCGGGTGATCACGCCGTTCTCGTACTGTCGCCAGGATCCGCCGTCGGGCGCGGCCAGCTCCTCGGACGTCGGTGAGCCCAGCGCCGAGCCGACCAGCCCGAGGTCCTGGTAGACGACCGCGATCTCGGTCGGGTTGGGGCTGTTCAGGCAGGTCGAGTTGTGGTCCCGCGTCCGCTCGTCGCTGCGGACGGTGGTGGTGCAGGAGGAGTCCCACTCCCACGGCGGGGTGCAGATCACGACCCGGCACACGACCGGGGTGGTCCCGCGGATCTGCTGGTTGCACTGGCCGTAGCGGAAGTTGTTGCAGCACACCCGGCGGCGGTCGCAGGAGCCCGACGCGCAGCGGCACGAGCACCTGGACTGCGGCAGCCGGTTGCAGTCGATGACGTAGCGGTCCTCCCCCCGGCAGAACGCCGACGAGGACACCTTCCACCAGCCGGCGACGTACGAGCCCGGCGGGCAGGTGTTCGCGCCCCCGTTGATGGTGCAGCAGAACGCCGTCCAGCCCTGGCTGCACTCGTTCGCCGGCCCGCAGGTCTGGGCGTACGCGGTGCCCGGGCGCAGGACGTAGTCCAGCGGGTTCACGGCCAGCGCGGTGCCGACCATCGCGGCGCGCTGCAGGAAGCTGCGGCGCCCGCGGTCGCGGCGGGGCCGCAGCAGATCGGTCGCACGGGCGACCGCGCGCTGGGCGAACGTGCCGCCGGCGCGGACGTCGGTGGCGCGGACGTCGGTGGCGCGGCCGTCGCTGGCGGGCGTGTCGGTCAGCAGGAGCGTCATCGCGGTGCGATCTCCAGGCGTGAGAGGACGTCGTCGGCGGTGCGGACCAGGCGCCGGGCGTTGTGGCGCGAGCCGAGCACGACGTAGAGGCACAGGGCGCGGCCGTTCTCGGTGCAGAAGTGCTGCCAGCCGGCCTGACCCGGGATGGCGCGCTGCAGGCCGTTGCCGGCGAACGCCCGGTGGTCGAGGGACCGCGGCAGCGGGCCGGTGTCGAAGAGGGGGGTGCCGACGCTGTCGGCGCCGTACTCGAGGACCGCGACGAACACGTCCTCGGTGCCGAGCAGGTCGACCGCGCCGGATCCGAAGTCGCCCCGCAGCGACGGCATCTGGGTCGTCGACAGGTGCAGCACCGGCGGGGTCTGCAGGACGCGGCCCTGGAACGCCGCACGCTCGTGCGCGGTCCTGCTCGCCTCGCCCAGGCGGACCGCGCCCTCCCAGGGGGCGGGCAGGTCCACGCGGAACCCGTGGGCGTCGATGCGCATCAGGTCAGTCCTCCACACGTCGGTCGGAACCGGACTCTAGTGCCACGGAGCGCACGCACACCCCTACGACCTGCCACGTCAGACCACCACCGCGACCAGCGCCGCCGCACCGGCCAGCCCCTGCAGGACCGGCACCGCCCGGGCGACCCGCGGCCGGACGCGGTCCATCCAGGCCAGCGTGCGGCGGAGCGCGCCGACGGTGCGGACCCGGCCGGCGGCCAGCAGCGGCAGGGCGCGCACCAGCCCGAACGTCAGCCCGACCAGCGCGCCGAGGCGCGGGTCGGCCAGCAGCGCCGCACCCAGCCACGTGGCCCACACGACGCTCGATGGGATCACCGTCACCAGCCCGGTGCCGAGCTGCAGGCCGTACCCGCCGCCGTACACCCAGCCCCGGTAGCCGGTCAGCCAGCGCTCGTCGACCTGGCGGTGCAGGCTCGGGACGCCGACGGTGAGGTCGGCCACGACGCCGACGAGGGCGACCGCGGCGATCAGCGCCAGGCGCAGCTCCTCGGACAGCCCGGACAGCGCCAGCGCGCCCACCCCTCCCACGAGGGTGCCGACCGCCGCCCCGCCGACGACCGAGCCGGCGAGGTAGGCGGTGACGGTGACGGCCCACCGCTGGCCGCGTCCGCGCTCCCCGACCGGGGAGATGCTCGAGAGCATGGACTCCCCTCAGGGGGACCACTGGGTGCGCACCGCGGCCATGACGGCCAGCGCGGTGACGACGACGAGCGGGGTCACGTGGCCGGTGGCTCGTCGCCCGGCGCGGTCTCCTCCTGCCCGGGGTAGAGGCTCGGGTCGCCGGGGCGGATCCCGGCGTTGAGGAGCTCGGCGTCGGTGTCCCGCTCGACCTCCATGTCGCGACCCGCCTTGCGGGTGCGCGGGGTGTCCTCGCCGACGTAGGCCAGGTCGCCGCTGGCCTGGGCCAGCAGGTTGGCGACCTGCTCCCACGACCCGCCGGTGCCCTCGCCGATCACGCGGCCCTCCGCCCCGCCGACCAGGACCGCGTAGGGGGAGCCGGGGACGGCGTAGTCCGTCCACGCCGCGGAGCTCATCAGGTGCACCGCGCCGTGGCGGGGGATCAGCTCGGCCAGCTCCGACGGGCTCTCGGCGTCGAGGTCCTTCGTGACCGCGACGACCCGGATGCGCGAGGGCAAGCCGAGGCCACCGGGCTCGCGGAGGGCGTCCCAGAAGCTCCGGCAGGTGAGGCACCCGCTCGAGAGGAACAGCAGGAGGGTGTCGTGGCCGACGCCGGAGACCCGGACCGCCTGGCTGCCGCCGTCGAGGGTCGCGCCGGACAGGTCGATCGCCGGCCGGCCGGTCTTCGCCGCGGGTGCGGGCGCCTGGTCGCGGCGCCGGCGGCCGGCTGCAGGGCCGGACGCGCCAGAGGGGCCGGAGGGGTCGCCGATGCCGGCGCCCAGGTCCTCGAGGGCGCGCAGGACGTCGGCGTTGGTGCGCAGGAGGCCGATGACCATGACCGCCAGCAGCGCGACGACGATGGCGAGCAGCGCGACGACGACACCCATCCCTACCCCTCCACCCGGGTCGTGGTCACAGGTTCGCCGCCTCGGCCAGTCCCGCCCGCTCGGTCATCGCAGTCACCAGTGCGACCCCCGTCGCGACCAGCACCGCGCCGGCCAGGAGGGCCAGGACGCCGGCGTCGGCGCCCACCTCGGCCAGGGGGAGGGGTGGGGCCGCCACGGCGGCCAGGGAGACCACCGCCAGCCCGGCGTCGACGGCGATGTGCAGCTTCGGGATCGGGTAGCGCCGGACGCCGAAGCACCCGCAGTCGACCTGGGCGGCGCGCTGGTGCAGCGACACGCCGGTCAGGGCCAGGTAGGTCACCAGCGAGACCACGGCCCCCACGAGCCCGCCCGCGACGACGATCACGGCGCCGACGGCGATCTCGCCGAGCCCGAGCACCCGGGCGGCGACCCGGCCCGACGGCAGGTGCAGGCGGTGCAGGGCGGCCATCGCCGCGTCCGGCACGACCAGCTTCGTCCCGCCGGCGTACACCAGCAGACCGGCGCCGAGCCACAGCACGGCGGTCAGCACGTCACGGGCCAGATCCATCGCCCCGGCAGCCTAGGTCGCGCGGTCGCCGGCGTCCGCGGTCGACGGCCACCGGGCATGACCTGAGATCTGAGCTTCAGCTCCGCCGGTGCGACCAACTCCCAGATCTGGGTCCCACGTCGGCCGACCGTGACCTGAGATCTGAGCCTGAGCTCCGCCGGCACCACCAACTCTCAGATCTGGGTCCCACGTCGCGCCCACGCGACCACGCGACAACGCGACCGCCCAGGTCCCCGACCGGCAGATCCCTACGAGCGCTCGAAGCCCGCTAGGCCGCGCCAGACCAGGCGGGCGAGGAGTTGGACGGCGTCCTCCTTCGCCTCCGCCGACGCGCCGGCCTGGTCGACCCACCACTGCGCCCCCGCCACCGCGAGCCCGCGGACCCCGGTCGCGAGCAGCTCCGCCGACGGCGTCGACAGCCCCGCGTCGGCGGCGATCAGCTTGGCCACCGACTCGGCGACCCCCTGCTGGGCGGTGTCCACCACCTCGGCGATCTCGGCGTCCGCTGAGTCCGCGGTCAGGAACAGCAGGCGGAAGCGGGGGTCCTCGACGAAGTCGAAGAACGCCCGGATCGCGCCGAGGACCCGCTGGCGGTTGTCCGTCGTGCCCTCGAGCGCGCTGGTGACCTGGCGCTGCATCTCCCCGACCGCGTCCTCCACCAGGGCCAGGTACAGCGCCCGCTTGGACGGGAAGTGCTGGTACAGCACGGGCTTGGACACGCCGGCCGACTCGGCGATCGCCTCCATCGACACCGCGTGGAAGCCCAGCTCGGCGAAGCGCTCGCCCGCGACCGCGAGCAGCTGCTCGCGTCGCTCCGGTGCCGTCAACCGCCCTCGCCGATCCATCCCGACGCATGTTACCCGCTGGTAACCCGCCGGCCGGTCAGGCGTCGTCCAGGCCGCCCATCAGCAGCAGGACCATGCCGTTGAGCAGGTCGCCGAGGTAGGCGAGGACGAGCACCGCGTGGTCCTCGCGCTCGTCGGCGATCTCCTCCACCCGCTCCCAGTCCGCCTCGGTCTCGATGCCCACGACCCTGCTGAGGACCTGGCGGCCGTCCTGGAGGACCGCCAGCCACGCCTCCACCTGGTCGGGATCGAGGTCGGTGCGCCACCGCCCCTGGGTCGTCCGCCCGCCGTGGAGCGTGTCGACGAACGTGTCGAGGAGCGTCCGCTTGGTGTCGACCAGCGACCCCATCATCGCGTCGGCGTACTCCATCTCCTCGAGCGGGTCCTCGTAGGCCCGGGGGAACAGCCGACCGGTCAGCTCGTCCGGCGGGGTGTCGGCGTCGACGCCGGCGATGACCTGGCGGAGGGTGGTCGCGACGTCGAGCAGGACCGCCCGCTCGGCGTTCGGCAGCGTCACGCGGATCCCCCCGCCGGGTTGGCGGACCAGCCGTCGGAAGAGCACCTCAGCCCCTCGTCAGGGTCGCCTGCAGCCCGTGGGCGTGCAGGCGGTGGACGTCCATCTCGGCCTTCTCCCGCGGACCGCTCGAGACGATCGCCTTGCCCTCCTCGTGCACCTGCATCATCAGCTGGGTCGCCGTGGCCTCGTCGTAGCCGAACAGCTTGCGGAGCACGAAGACGACGTAGCTCATCAGCGTGACCGGGTCGTTCCACACCACGACCTCCCACAGGCGCTCGGAGTCGTCGCGGGTGTCGGTGGAGGTGACCTCCTCGCGGTCGGGGGCGACCGTCGGGGTCGACGAGGTGAGGTGCATCCGGCAGCAGCGGCGCGGAGGGTCGGGGGCGCGCCGAGGGGCCTCAGCGTAGCGTCCGGTCAGACAGCCGACCCCTGGAGGAGCGAGCCCTCGATGAACCAGATGCCCGTCCCGGACCTGCCGTTCCGACCGCTCGTGACCGTCGTGCGGGTCTGGCCGGACCTCGACGCGGTCGAGGTGGTGCTCGAGGACGGCGGCCGCAGCGCGACGGGCGAGGTTGCGGTCGAGGGTGACGACCTGCTCGCGGCCGCGGGACGGGCCACCTGCAGCGCGGTCTCCCAGCTGCTCGTGCTCGGGACCGAGGTGACGCTCCGCTGGGTCGAGGAGCACCCCGACACCCCCGTCCGGCGGGCGCTGATCAACGTCGGCGTCGACGTGACCACGGGCGAGGACGCCGAGGAGCTCCTCGGCTCGGCGTTCGTGCGGAACGACCCGCAGGTCGCCGCGGTCCGGGCCGTCCTGCACGCCCTCGCCCGCCGGGTCACCGCGTCGATGCGCCGCTGACGCCGGTCCGCTCAGGCCACCTCGGGGTCGGGGACGTGCGGTACCGTCCCGGCCCGTGGCGGCCGCCGGGGTCGCCGGTGCGGATGCGGTCAGGAGCGACGGTGGAACACGCTGCGGTGCGACGAGGTGGGTGGCGGACGTTGGTCGCGGTGGCGGTCGCCGCGCTGCTGGTGGGGGCGGTGATCCCCGCCGCGGCGCAGGGCGAGAGCCGGCGGCTCGCGGCCGTCGAGGACCCGGTCGGGGCGGCGATCGCGCTGTCCGAGGAGACCTCGTCGGTCCCGGCCCGCCAGGTCGTCCTCGGCCGCTCCGACGTGTTCGCCGACAACCTCGCCGGCGCCGCCCTCACCCAGGGGAACGGCCCGCTGCTGCTCGTCGACCCGGCGCCCGCACCGCTCGCCGACGAGGTGCTGGCCGAGATCCAGCGGGTCCTCGGCACCCCGCAGGCGAACGACGAGCGGTGCGGCAACGTGCCGGCCGACGTGCTCGTCCTCGGCGGCGTGTCCGCCATCAGCGAGGACGTGCTCGACACCCTCCGCGACGAGGGCTACTGCCCCAGCCGCCTCGCCGGCGACGAGCGGGTCGGCACGTCGGTGGCGGTGGCGAGCCACATGCTCGCGGAGTTCCTCGAGCCCGGCGCCAGCCGCGGCACCCTGCTGATCGCCACCGCCGGGAACCCGGCGGACTCCGCGTCGGCGAGCGCGTGGGCGGCCGCGAACGGGTTCCCGATCGTGGTCACCGGCCAGGCGGCCCTGGACCCGCAGGTCCGCGACCTGCTCACCCCGGGCGACACCGCCTGGGAGGAGGTCATCCTCCTCGGCGGCGAAGCGGCGCTGTCCGCCGAGGTCGAGGAGCAGGTCATCGACGCGGTCAGCCAGCAGGGCTTCGTCACCACCGTCCGCCGCGTCGCCGGCGTCAGCCGGGACGACACCGCCTACCTGGCCGCCACCGAGCTGTGGGACACGAGCGCGGTGTTCACGGCGATCATCGTCAACGGCTTCCGGCCGGACTTCTGGACCACCGCGCTGCCCGCGGCGGCGGTCGGCGGGCTGTTCGGCGCCCCGCTGCTCTACGTCAACCCCGGGGGGGTGCCGGCGAACGACGGGATCCCCGAGACGACGACGGAGCTGTTCCTCCGGGAGTTCCCGATCAGCACGCTCCTGACCGTCGGACCGGAGTCCGAGGTGCCGGAGGCGACCCGCACCGCGGCGGAGGGCATGCTCGGGTCGGGCGTCGGCCCGGACGACCCGGACGAGGAGCCGGCGGCACCGTTCCTGTTCCTCGACGACGGCGTCGTGTACGACGGCGAGGGCCAGGCACTCACCCCGCCGGGTGAGGAGGTCACCGGGTTCGACGTCAACGCGGACGGCGACATCGCGATCACCGTCGACGGCGACCTGTTCTGCCTCTGCGGCGGCATCGGGACCGACAACCTCCAGGTGCTGCACGCGCCGGAGACCGCCGAGCAGCTGTCGAATCCGGTGTTCACCCCCGAGGGGACCCACGTCGTGGTGACCAACACCTTCGAGGACGCCCAGGACCTGCAGGTCGTCGACCTCGGCGGCGAGGACGCCCGGTTCATCACCACCACCGGTGACGCCGACCCGATCCTCTCCGACCAGCAGTTCAGCCCCCACGGCGGCGTGGTGATCACCGCCCTCGGCGGCGAGCTCGCCACGGTCCACCTCGACGGCAGCGGCGCCGAGCGGCTCGACCTGTTCGGCTTCGGCCCTGCGATCAGCCCAGACGGGACGACCATCCTGTTCACCGACGGGGACGGCACGTTCACCGCGCCCTCCGGCGGGGGCGACACGGCCCGCCTGAACGATCGGGTCGGTGAGATGGCGTGGCTCGACGACAACGTCATCATCCAGGTCGACGCGATCGCCGGTGAGCTCTGGGCCCACGACCTGCGGGGAGCCGACACGCAGCTGACCGACGACCTGCCCGGGATGATCTACTCCCTGGACGTCCACCCCGCAGAGGGGCAGGCGCTGGTCAGCAACCAGAGCACCGTGCGCCTCTACGACGTCGCGTCGGCCACCGAGGTCGTCAGCCTGGCCGGCGACGACATCCAGCAGGTGCGCTTCGGCGCCGCCGCGGCGGGGGACTAGCCGCCGGAGCCCGCACCGGCCGCCCGGTGGTCAGGTCACCTCCGACCTGGCCACCGACTCGGGCGGCACGTCCTCGCGGGTGCCCCGGTAGGAGGGCGCGCGCAGGCGACCCTCGTCGGTGAGCTCGCCGTACTCGACCTCGGCCACCACGACCGGGCGGACCCAGTGGACCGCCTCGCGCGGCGTGGCGGCGGTGCCCGCCGGATCGGCGAAGGGGCAGTCCTCGACCTCCTCGAGCAGGTCGAGGAGCCGCGCCCGCTCGGCGGTGTCGAAGCCGGTGCCCACACGGCCGAGGTAGCGCAGGCCACCGTCCTCGTCGTGGGCGCCGACCAGCAGGCTGCCCAGATCTCCGGGACCACGGGTCGACTCGAGCCACCCGCCGATCACGACGTCGGCGGTGCGGCGGATCTTGATCTTCACCCAGTCCGGTGACCGGCGCCCGGGCAGGTAGGTCGAGGTGAGCCGCTTGGCGACGATCCCCTCGAGCCCCTGGGCCTCCGCCGCCGCGTGCAGCGCCGTGCCCGAGCCGATGATCGCGTCGCTGCGACCGATCCGGCCGCCGGGCACCAGCACGTCGTCGAGCAGGCCGAGGCGGTCCGACAGCGGCAGGCCGGTCAGGTCCTGGCCGTCGACGGCCAGCAGGTCGAAGACCATGAACGTCACCGGGATCGTCCGCCGCAACCGGTCGACCCGCTCGCGACCGCGGACGTGCATCCGCTGCTGCAGGCGCCCGAAGGACGGGCGGCCGTCAGGTCCGAGCGCGACGACCTCGCCGTCGAGGACGGCGGTGAACGCGAGGACGCGCTGCCACAGGTCGGCGATCTCGGGGTACGCCTCGGTGATGTCGTTGCCGTTCCGCGACGTGTAGGTCGTGGTGCCCTCGTTGCGCTCCTTCGTCGGACCCAGACCGGGTCGCCGGGTGGTGGCGATCGCCCGGACGCCGTCCCACTTGACCTCGAAGGCCCAGCCGTCGTCGTCGAAGGGCGCCCCGCCGCCGGTGGCCAGGCACGGCCGCACCGCCGGCGGGTCCGGCGGCAGGACGATCCGGTCCCGGGCAGAGCGGACGATCATCCAGTTCCGCCCGTCGCGGCTCCCCCGTCCCCCTCGGCCAGCGTCGTCGGTCCGCCCTCCCGGGCGGAACATGTGCCACTCGCCGGTGTGCCGCTGGCCGTGCAGCCGGAAGGTGACCTTGCCGTCCTCCCACTCGAGGGTCTCGTAGGTGCCGGTGTCCCAGATCCGCATCGGGCCGCCGCCGTACTCGCCCTCGGGGATGTCCCCGGCGAAGGTGAGGTACTCCATGGGGTGGTCCTCGGTCTGGACCGCCAGGTGGGTCAGGCCCGGGACCAGCGGCAGGCCCTTCGGCAGCGCCCAGCTGCGCAGGGTGCCGCCGCGCTCCAGGCGGAGGTCGTGGTGCAGCGCCGTGGCCAGGTGGTGCTGGATGGTGAAGCGGGACTGCCCGGTCGGGACGACGTCGTCGCCGGCGGGTTCGGACGTCCGGCCGAAGTCCCGCATCGCCCGGTAGGTGTCGAGCTCGCCCGCCTCCTCGACGACCGCCGCGGACCGTGCAGCGGGCTCCGGCGCTGGCTGCGCCTCGGGTGTTGGTGGGGCGTCGGCGAGGGTGTGGGAGGGGCCGCGCCGCTCGGCGTCGGTGGCCATCCCGATCGCCTCCATCGCCGACCAGAGGGTCTGCCCGCCGGCGAGGACGGCGGTGAAGATGTCGCCGACCTCCACGAGCCGCGGCCAGATAGACGCCATCGTGAAGTCCTGGGGCTCGACGTCGGTCTCGAGCTCCTCCCAGCGCAACGGCGTCGACACCGGCGCGCCGCGGTGCGGGCGGACGGAGTAGGCCGAGGCGATGTTCCGCCCCTCGGTGTTCATCCCCGCGTCCAGGAAGACCTTCCCGGTGCGGTCGCTGATCTGCCACTCCATCGTCGTCCGCTCGCGGTCCGCGCGGTGGACCAGGCGGCACACGCGGGTGATGAACTCGCGGACCTCCGCGAAGGTGTGCTCGCGGTCGATCGGGACGTAGATGTGCATCCCGGTCGCCCCGCTGGTCCGCGGGTAGCCGACCAGCCCGAGCTGGTCCAGGGCGGCCTTGATGACCAGCGCGACGTCCTTGACGGTCCGGAAGTCGACGTCGAAGGGATCGAGGTCGAAGAAGGCGTAGTCGGGGAAGCCCAGCGCATCGGTCCGGCTGTGCCACGGGTGCATCTCGATGCAGCCCAGGTTCGCGACGTACACCAGGCTGGCGGGCCCCTGGGCCATCAGGTAGTCGATCCGCTTGCCGTCGTCGTCGGAGATGATCGGCGCGCGGGGCACCCAGTCCGGGACGTGGCCGGGTGCGTTCTTCGCGTAGAAGAAGTCGCCGTCCGCCCCCTCGGGCATCCGCTTCAGCGTCAGCGCCCGGTCCTCGAGGAACGGCAGGATCCAGTCGGCGGCGTTCAGGTAGTACGCGAGCAGGTCGCCCTTGGTGTAGCCCTCCGGCCTCCAGTACGGCTTGGTGAGGTTGCTGACCGTCTGGGTGATGCCCTCGCAGTCGAGCTCCCACGACGTCGCCGCGACCTGCTCCACCGGCAGGGGGGAGGGGAAGTCGATCGTCGTCACGCGGGACGCTCGGGTGGCCACGATCCCATCATCGCCGGACCCGGGCCGTATGATCACGTCGACGCGGGCGCGGGCCCGCGCGCAGTCGACGCGGGAGGTCCACGCATGCCCACACGTCGGAGCCGCGCAACCTGGTCGGTCCTGGTCGCCCTCCTGCTCGCGCTGGTGGTCACGTCAGCGCCGCCGGCGGGGGCGCAGTCGCGTCTGCCCGGGGACGGGCCGGCGGCGCTCGGCCGCTACCGCATCGGCATCGGCGCGACACCGGTCGACGTCGCCATCGACATGTCGCGGGCGGTCTTCGACGACGGCGAGGCGGCGCAGGTCGTGATCGGCCGGGACGACGGGTTCGCCGACTCCCTGGCCGGCGCCGTCCTGACCGGTGGCACGGGCCCCCTGCTGTACGTCCCGGGCGGGGCGGCGGGGCAGCTGCCGCAGTCCGTCGCCGACGAGGTCGCCCGCGTGCTGGGTCCGCCGGGAGGCTGCGCCGACGGTCCGGACGTGTTCATCCTCGGTGGCACGTCCGCGGTGTCGACCGCCGTCGAGGAGGCGCTGACTGCCCAGGATCGCTGCACCGAGCGGTTCGCAGGCGCCTCCCGGGTCGAGACGTCGGTCGCGATCGCCACGTACGTGCTGGACCGGTTCCCGACGACCCGGCTGCTCCTGGCCCGGGACGACCAGTGGGCGGACGCCGC
Source organism: Euzebya sp. (assembly GCF_964222135.1). NCBI lineage: Bacteria > Bacillati > Actinomycetota > Nitriliruptoria > Euzebyales > Euzebyaceae > Euzebya > Euzebya sp. The sequence goes on along the minus strand of NZ_CAXQBR010000079.1, from coordinate 44,029 downwards.
GACCGGCGGCGCCTACGCGACGTACTCGGGCACGCCGATCGTGGTGACCTCGCGGACCGCGCTGCACCCGGCGGTCGAGGGGCTCCTCGCCGGGCGGGGGTGGAACGACCTGGTCCTGCTCGGGGGCGAGGCCGCCCTGTCGGCCGATGTCATGGCCGAGGTCGGCGCCCACGGCCCCACCCGTCGCGTCGCCGGCGACGCGCGGGATCTGCCCGCGGTCGCCATCGCGACCGACCTGTGGGCGCGGACCGAGCAGGTGACCGTCGTGAACGGCTACACCGATGACGGGTGGGTGTACGCGCTCGCCGGCGCGTCGCCCGCGGCTGCGCTCGCCGCGCCCCAGCTGTACGTCCAGCAGTCGGCGGCGCCGAGCTCGACCCTCGGCTACGCCGAGGACCGCGGGCCCCTCGACCTGGTCGTCGGGCTCGGATCGACGGCCGAGATCAGCGACGCGGTCATCGAGTCCCTCGGTGCCAGCGGCCCGGTGCACGACGGCCAGGGCGGTGGCGACCAGCCGCCGCCGGCTGGCGGCGCGATCCCGACCGGCACCTACGTGTGCTGGCAGGACGGCGTGTACCCGTTCGAGAACATGGACATCGTCGACGCCTCCACCTACGCCTCCCAGAGCGGCGGAGCCGGCACCTACACCTACGACGCGGGCGCGAACGACATCCAGTTCACCTCCGGTCCGTACGCATCGTGGGTGGAGCGGGGCGAGTACCACCCCGACGGCGTCCTCCAACCCGGTGACGGTCCGACCATCGTGTTGTACTACCTCGACGAGGACGGGGAGTCCGAGCGGATCCTCTGCTACCTGGGCGAGGACTGAGGTCGGTCCACAGCCCATGGCGCGCGGCCGGTGACCCCGCGATGATGGGGGCATGCCGCGCACGTTGTGGAAGGGCACGCTCTCCTTCGGGTTGGTCACCATCCCCGTGGGGCTGTACACCGCCACGGAGAACAAGTCGCCGTCGTTCAACCAGCTGCGCCGCTCCGACTCGAGCCGGATCGGCTACAAGCGGGTCGCGAAGGCCGACGACGAACCGGTCGGCAACGACGAGATCGTCAAGGGCTTCGAGTACGAGCGCGACCGCTACGTGGTCTTCGAGCCCGAGGAGATCGAGTCGCTGCGGCCGAAGTCCAGCCGGGTCATCGACATCGAGACGTTCGTCCCCCTCGCAGAGATCGACCCGATCTACTTCGACAAGGCCTACTACCTCGGCCCCGAGGAGACCGGCGCGAAGGCCTACGCGCTGCTGACGACCGCGATGGCGCAGTCCGGCAGCGTCGCGCTGTGCCGGGTGACGATGCGGGACAAGGAGCACCTCGCGGTGCTCCGCCGGGTCGACCCGCCCGCGACCGACGAGGACGACGCAGCCCCGGTGCTGGTCCTCAACACGATGCACTGGCCCGACGAGATCCGGGAGTTCAGCCTGTCCGACGTCGGCATCGACGAGGTCCCCGAACCGCGGGAGGCCGAGGTCGACATGGCGATGACGCTGATCGAGAGCTACAGCGGGACCTTCGACCCCGACGCGTACACCGACACGTACCGCCAGAAGGTCCTCGACGCGGTCCAGGCCAAGGTCGAGGGCGAGGAGATCGCCGTCGCCGAGGGTGAGGAGGAGCCGTCCTCCGTCGTCGATCTGATGGAGGCGCTCAAGGCCTCGGTGGAGCGCTCCAAGGGCCAGCAGAAGGCGTCCTAGTGCTGCCCTTCATCCTGCTCGCCTTCGTCGTCGTCCCGATCGTCGAGATCACGGCGATCGGGCAGGTGCAGGCGTGGCTGGGATGGCCGACGACGATCCTGATCCTGGTCCTCGACTCGGTGGTGGGCGCGTACCTGGTCCGGATGCAGGGCGCGCTCGCGTGGCGCAACTTCCAGGCGGCGGTCGCCGAGGGGCGCCTGCCGACCGAGGAGGTCGCGGACGGCGCGCTGATCCTGTTCGGGGGTGCGCTGATGCTGACCCCGGGGTTCGTGACCGACGCCGTGGGCCTGATCTGCGTGTTCACGCCGACGCGCAAGCTGCTGAACGGGTGGGTGCGCCGACGCGTGCAGCTCGGCGGTGGCCCGTTCGGCCAGATCCTGACGATCGGCAGCACGCCGCGCGCCCGAGGGTCCGGCCGGCGCGGCTGGCGCGCCACCGGGTCGGACGAGGCCGATGCACGGCCTCCCCGCCGTGGCGGCCCCCCGACCAGCCCGCCACCGCGTCGCGACCCGGGTGTGATCGACATCGAGGTCGTGGAGGTCCGCCGCAACGACGACGCGCGCCGCCCGGAGCGGCCGTCAGACGGCGATGCCGGGGGTTGACGCCGACGTGACCGCCGACGGCGGTCTCGCGGGGGTGGGCTTCGACGAGGGGTGGCGGTCCGCCGTCGACGCGGTGGTCGCTGCGACGGTCGACGCAGACGCGGACGCCGCCGGCAGCGGACACCGTCCCGGGCGGGTGGTCCGCACCCACCGCGTCGGCTTCGACGTCATGACCCCGCGCGGGCGGGAGTTCGTGGTCCACCGGGCCCGCAGCCGCGACCCGCTCACGGCACCGGCCACCGGCGACTGGGTCGTCGTGGCGGACCTGGCGGACCTCGACGAGCCGGTCATCGCCGAGGTGCTGCCCCGCCGCACCGCGCTGGTCCGCCGCGACCCCGCCGATCGGGCGGCTCCGCAGGTCCTCGCCGCGAACGCCGACGTCGTCGCCGTCGTCCAGGGCGCCGACCGCCCGGTCAACGCCCGCCGGCTGTAGCGGCAGCTGGCCGTCGCGCACGGCAGCGACGCCGAGGTGGTGGTGATCGTCACCAAGGGCGACCTGCCCGGCGCCGACGACGTCGTGACGGCCGTCGCCGACGCCACCCGGGGGGAGCCGGTCCTGCTCACCGCCGCCGCGACCGACGACGCCCGCGCGCGCGGCATCGACGCCGTGGACGCCCTGACCGATCCCGACCGGACGCTCGTGCTGCTCGGCGAGTCGGGGGCCGGCAAGTCGTCCCTGGTCAACGCCGTCCTCGGCCACGAGGCCCTCGCCATCGGCGGCGTCCGCGAGGGCGACGCGAAGGGCCGGCATACGACCACCCGCCGCGAGCTGCTGGTCCTCCCCACCGGTGGCGCGATGCTCGACACGCCCGGCGTGCGGGCCGTCGGCCTGTGGCCGGAGGGGGCCGACCTGGACGCGGTGTTCACCGAGGTCGCCGAGGCGGCGGCGACCTGCCGCTTCCGGGACTGCACCCACGACGTCGAGCCGGGCTGCGCGGTGCGCCATGCCGTGGCGGACGGTCTGATCGACCCCGACCGCCTGGATGCCCACCAGCGGCTCGTCGAGGAGCTCGAGGCGACGCGCACCCAGCTCGAGCGGAAGGGGTGGCGCTGATCGGCTCTGACCACGCACCCGACCCCGACTCCCAGATCGTCGGCGGCATCGACCTGGCCGGGCTGGGCGAGGCCCCCCGGCGGATCGTCACCGACCTCCTCGCGGTCGGCCGTCCGCGCCCGGTGCCCGACCCCGACCGGCCCGCCCGGCTGCGCGACTGGATCGAGGGCCGCCTGGCCCCGCTGCTCGAGGACCGGCCCGCGGACGCGCGCCGGGTGGTGCTCGGCAAGACCCAGCTCGACGCGCTCGCCTGCGACGGCCGCTACCTCGACCTGCGGGCCACGCCGTTCGAGTGGTCCCGGCCGACCGTCCGCGGACAGCTCGTCCACCGGGCCATCGCCCTCGACCACCACGTCAGCCGGCGGACCGGCGCGAAGGAGCTGATGGCCCACGCGTGGGAGGAGTTCCGCCACTCCGGCGACGGGCAGGTCGACTACGCCGACGGCCTGACCGACCTCGAGGTCGCCGCCGTGCAGGCCGAGGCCACCACGGTCGTCGAGGAGTACCGCACCCTCTTCCCCGTCCTGCCCGACTCCTGGCGGGTGATCTTCGAGCCGACCCTGACCGCCCGGTTCGGCGCGGGGGCGGTGGCGGTCCGCGGCAAGCCCGACCTCGTGCTCGGTCGGGTCGTGCCGCACGAACGGCGGTTGCTGCTGGTCGACCTCAAGACCGGGAACCGCTCCCGGAGCGACCGCCAGGACATGCGCTGGTACGCGCTGCTGGCCACCCTCAAGTACCGCCAGGCCCCGTTCAAGGTGGCGACGTTCTACGTGGACGAGGGGACCTGGGACGAGGAGGCGGTGACCGACGACGTCCTCGAGGCCGCCGCCCGCGGGCTGGTCGACCGCGTCGCCGCCGCCATCCGACTGGAGGACGACCCGACCCCGATCACCCTGTCGGCCGGGCCGATGTGCCGCTGGTGCGGACGCGCGGACAGCTGTGAGGAGCGGGCCCGCGCCGACGCGGAGCTCGCCGCCCGAGCCACGTCGACGCCCTGACACCTCAGGTGGGGACGCGCAGGACCACGCGACGGCGTCCGGCCTCGTCGCCGACGGTGACGAGCCCCCCGACGTCGGCCAGGCGGATGCCGGCGAGCTGCACCCACGGGCCGGCGGTCCCGACCTCCCCCGCGGACCCGCCGGTGGAGGTCACGCGCGCCTCCACCCCCTCGGCGTCGGCGGAGACCGCCACCTCGACGAGCTGCTGGCCGCCGAGCAGCACGTCGACGGCGACGTCGTGGACGGCTGTCACCAGGACCCCCCACACCTCCGGCGCGACCTCGTCGCCGAGGTCGACGCGCACCGCGGGGGAGGCAGCCGGCGCGGCATCGGACAGCGACCGCTCCAGGTCCTCGGCCAGGTGGGAGGGGCGGAAGGTCGGCGCGGTCAGCGCCCACATGATCTGACGGGCCTGCTCGCCGGCGGTCGACAGCGCCGCCATGCCGCGTTCGGAGAGCTGGTCGGCGACACCGACGGTCTCCAGCATGAGCCGCGCGGCGACGAGCTGCTGCACCGGCCGGTCGTGGATGGCGGCCGCGACGAACCCGAGGAGGGACTCGAGCAGGTCGAGGGACAGCGCGGCGGACGGCTCGTGTGCAGGCGGTGAGGTCATGTGCACCGCAAGTGTCGCGCAGGGGCTCGCGTGGCACGAGGTGACCCTCCGGGCCGGTCCGCCGGCCGCGGAGCCGGAGCACCGGTGGCAGACTCCGGGCCACGATGAGCCCCGAGATGACCGCCACCACCGTCACCGAGGCCGGCACCACCGACAGCGCCGCCTTCTTCGACCTCGACCGTACGCTCATGTCCGGGTCGAGCGCCTACTACTTCGGGAAGGCCGCCTACCGCGAGGGGCTCCTGCCGATGAAGCGGCTGCTCGCCGACGGGTCCACCGCGCTCATGTTCCGGCTGTTCGGCGCCTCCGACGAGCAGTCCGAGGCGATCCGCGACCGGATCCTCGCCACGGTCGCCGGCACGGAGGCGGACAAGCTGACCAGCCTCGCCCCGCAGGTGATCGAGGAGCTGCTCCCGAAGATCAAGCCCGAGGCCAACGCCCTGCTCGACATGCACCGCGAGAACGGGCGGGACGTGTACATCATCTCGGCCAGCCCGATCGAGATCGTCGGCGAGCTGGCCCGCGCACTCGAGATCACCGGCGGGCTCGGCACCCAGAGCGAGATCGTCGACGGGATGTACACCGGGCAGCTCGCCGCCCCGTTCTGCTACGGGGAGGGCAAGGCCGACGTCCTCCGCCGCCTCGCCGTCGACGAGGGCTACGACCTGACCAAGTGCTACGCGTACTCGGACTCAGCGAGCGACCTGCCGATGATGCAGATGGTCGGCCACCCGGTCGCGGTCAACCCCGACCGGTCCCTGATGGCCATCGCCCACCGGCGGGGCTGGCCCGTCGTCGAGTTCGACCGCACCCAGAAGAAGGTGATGCGCGGGGTCGGCATCGGCACGCTGACGGCCGCCGCCGCGGGTGCGGGCGTGTACGCGGGCATCCGCATCGGCGAGAACAACGTCCAGCGCACCGTGGCCCGGACGTTCGGGTTCTCGCGCTAGTCCGCGGGCGCATCCCCCACAGTGCAGTTCACCTACAGCCACCACCTGGTCCAGCTGGTCGCCCGCGCCGAGGCGGCCACGACGCGGATCGCCGGCGCCGATCCCGATCGGCGGGCGCGCCTCGCCCCCGCAGCCCGCGGGGAGGCGGCGGCCTGCTCCGCCCGCCTCGACGGGTCGCCGCTGACCGACGAGACCGTCGCGCGGGTCGACGCCGGTGACGTGCCGGTCCTCGACGGGCCCCCGGCGGACCTCGGCACCGGCTGGGCCCGCGCCCTCCGGCTCGAGGGGATGGAGACCCAGGACGTCGCCGCCGTCGAGTACGCGAACCTCCGGACCCTCGACGCCGTGGAGGCGGAGCTGGCCTCCCGCATCGTCACCGAGCCGCTCACCGCGCTGCGCGACGTGCACGGCATCGTCTGCGAGGGCTTGGTCGACCCCGCCGTCATCGGCGCGCCGCGGCGCACCGAGCAGGCCGTCCACGACGGCGCGCAGGGCATGGTCATCTACCACGCGCCGGCGCCGGACACCGTCGAGCCGGCGCTGGCCGACCTCGACGAGTGGCTGCGACGGCGCACGCTGGTGCAGCACCCCGCCATCACCGCCGGGTTGGTCCACGGGAGGCTCCTCGAGATCCAGCCGTTCGAGGCGGGCAACGGCCGGGTCGCGCGCGCCTGCGCACGGCTGGTGCTGGTGGCCGCGGGCGTGGACCCCCAGGGGGTCGCCGTGCTCGAGCGGCAGCTGATGGCCGATCCGACCGGCTACTACGGGGAGGTCGCCGCGACCGTGCGCCGTCGGGGCGACCGGTCCCGCTGGCTCGAACGCCACACCGGTGCGCTGGCCCGCGCGCTCGAGGCCGCCGCGGACGCCCTCGACCCCCGGCCCCGCCCCGCCCTGCCGGACCGGGGCCGTGCCGTGGTGGCGGCGGTCCCCGCCGGTGGGCGGATCAACCTGCGCGAGTACGCCCGGGACGTCGGCGTGGACCTGCGCGACGCGCGGGCGGACCTGGTCGCGTTCGCCCGCGCCGGTGAGCTGGTGGAGGCCGCCGGCGGCGGGGGGCTGACGTTCGAACGGCCGCGCTCGATGGCCTGACCCCGTCGGGGGCGGGTCAGGCCTCCCCGCGGATCCCGTCGGCCATGTCGGCGAGCACGGCCTCGCGGAGGTCGTCGAGGCGCTGGCTGCGCCGCACGGGCCAGCGCAGCAGGTCCTCCTCGGGGCAGCGGGCCTGCAGCCACCCGCGGGACTCGATCGCCTGCGCGCGGATCCGCGCCAGGTCCGGGAGGTCGGCGATCCGCCGTCCGTCGGCCATGACCTGGTTGAGCAACGGCGTGCCGGGCCGGTCCTCGTCCGCCAGCCCGATCACGTCGCCGTCGTCGGTCCGCCACACCTGCTTGCGCCCCGGGTCGGTGGTCTTGCCCGGGTTGGAGGAGATCTTCGCCACGTCGACGTCGGCGAGGTGCGCGAGCTTGTAGACCCCTGAGATGGTCGGGTCCTGCTTCGCCGTGACCAGGGCGGTCCCCACCCCGAAGGAGTCGATCGGCGCGCCGGCGCGGCACAGCTCGGCGACCCGACGGGCGTCGAGGTCGCCGCTGGCCACGATCTGCACCTCCTCGAACCCGGCGGCGTCCAGCTGCTCGCGGGCGCCCGTCGCCAGCGCGGACAGGTCGCCCGAGTCCAGGCGGATGCCCTGCAGCCGCTGTCCCCTCGCCCGCATCTCCCGGGCGACGGTGATCGCGTTCGGCACGCCGACGCCCAGCGTGTCGTAGGTGTCGACCAGCAGCACGCAGGCATCGGGGAAGGTCGTGGCGTAGGCGCGGAAGCTCTCGAGCTCCGACGGGAACGCCATGACCCACGCGTGGGCCTGGGTGCCCGACACGGGGATCCCGAAGCGGTGCCCCGCCTCGACGTTGGACGTCGAGTCGCACCCGCCGACGAACGCCGCACGCGAGGCGGACAGCGCCCCGTCCGGTCCGTGCGCCCGTCGGGCACCGAACTCGAGGACCCCGCGATCGCCGGCGGCGAGGCGGACCTCCGCGGCGTTCGAGGCCACCAGCGAGCTGTAGCAGATGGCGTTCAGCAGCGCGGTCTCCACCAGCTGGGCCTGGGCCAGCGGGGCCTCGACCCGCAGCACCGGCTCGTTGGCGAAGACCGGCGTCCCCTCTGGCACGGCGTGCACGTCGCCGGTGAACCGCAGGTCGGCCAGCGAGTCGACGAAGGCGGCGGGCAGCGGCGTCGTGCGCAGGTAGGCCAGGTCCTCGTCGGTGAAGCGGAGCGCCTCGAGGAAGTCGAGGGCGAGCTGCTGGCCGGCCGAGACGAGGACGGACACGCCCTCGGGCGGACGCCGGAAGAACAGGTCGAACGTCGCCGGGGCGTCGGCCAGCCCCGCGTCGGCGTAGCCGGCCATCATCGTCAACTCGTAGAAGTCGGTGAAGAGTGCGGAGGGCGTCATGGGTCGTCCGGGGGATGGGGCGTCAGGGCGGGCGTCAGGAGGTGGCGATCACGTCGTCGAGCAGCACCAGCTCGGCGCTCGTGAAGGTGTACAGGCGCGCGGGGCGGTGGGATCCCCGCCGCTGCCGGCCGGTGTCGCTGAGCAGGCCCAGGGCGGTGACCTTGCGCCGGAAGTTCCGCTTGTCGAGCGTGGTGCCGAGCACCGCCTCGTAGACCAGCTGCAGCTCGGACATCGTGAACTCGTCGGGCAGCAGCCCGTAGGCGATGTTCGAGTACGAGAGCTTGCTCCGCACCCGCTGGACCGCGGCCTCGACGATCGTCGCGTGGTCCCAGGCGAGGTCGCCGGCGGCCTGCTGGGCGGCTGGCACCCACCCGCCGTCCGTCCCGTGGGCAGGGGGATGGTGCGGCTCGGGGATCAGGGCCAGGTAGCTGACGCTGACCGCGTGGCGTCCTGGCACCCGGTCGGGAGCGCCGAAGGAGGCGAGCTGCTCGAGGTGGCGGGGTTCGTCGATGCCGATGGCGGCGAGGACCCCCCGGGCGGCACCCTCCAGGTCGTCGGCCGGGGTGAGCGGTCGGCCCGGCAAGCGCCGGCGACCGGGTGTGGTGTCGTCCGGCTCCACCCAGACGTGGGGGGAGGGGAGCTGCTCGCCGTCGGCGAGCTGACCGCCGGACAGCGTCAGCGCCACGACGTCGACGTCGACGCTGGTCAGCGGACCCGCCGACCGCGCGGCCACCGTCAGGCCCGCCCGGCGATCGTCGCCAGGACGTCCGCGCCGTAGCGGTCCGCCTTGGTGGGGCCGATGCCCGAGACGCGGAGCAGCGCGGCGCGGTCCGCCGGCCGTCGGGTGGCGAGCTCGATGAGGGTCGCGTCGCTGAAGACCACGAACGCGGGGACGCCGTCGGCCTGGGCGCGATCGCGCCGCCAGGTGCGCAGGCGCTCGGCGAGCACCGGGTCGGCGTCGTCGGGCAGGGCGTCGAGCGACGCGCCGCCGCTCCGCGCGCGCCCGCGGCTGCGGGAGGACGAGGTGGTGCCAGGCGTCGGGGCGCCCTCACCCAGGCCGTACAGGAACCGGCTGGGCCGCCGGCTGGTGGGCTTGCCCGACCGGTTGGGTCGGGTGGTCGCCCAGGTGATGGACAGCCACCGCCGGGCGCGGGTGACCCCGACGTACAGCAGGCGCCGCTCCTCGTCGACCTCCTCCTCGGTGGAGGCGTGGCTGATCGGCACCAACCCCTCCTCCACGCCGACGAGGAACACCGCGTCGAACTCCGTCCCCTTGGCCCGGTGGAGGCTCATCAGGGTGACCGCGTCGGTGGCCTGGTCGGCGCCGGCGGCGACGCGGTCGGCCAGCTCGGCTGCGGCGCTCGCGAGGTCGGCACCGCCGTCGACCAGGTCGGCCACCTCGTCGCGGACCGCCTCGACGGCCTCCCACCGCTCGCGGGCGCGACGACCTTCGGGCGGCCGGCCCGGACGCCAGCTCAGGGCGTCGCGGAGGATCTCCTCGGCGCGGGTGACCTCGTTCGGGTTCGCGACCGGCGCGTCCACGACCGGTGGCGGCCCGCCGGCGTCCGGCGGACGGCTGGCGGCCTGCTGCAACGCCCGGACGGCCTGGCGGACCTCCGGGCGGGTGTAGAACGACCCCTCGCCCCGGACGCGGACGGGGATGCCGCGCTCGCGGAGCGCATCCTCCCACGGGGCGGCCTGGGCGTTGATCCGGTAGCAGATCGCCATCTCGCCGTAGGGCAGGCCGCCCTCGGCCAGCGCGGTGATCGCATCGGTCACCCGGCGGATCTCCGCCTCGTCGTCGGCGCACTCGGCGAACGTCGGCTCGAGGGCGCCCGCGCCGGGCAGCGTCGCCCGCAGATCTGGGGCGCGCCGGCCGAGGACCGCGTTCGCGACGGTGAGCACCTGCGGCGTCGAGCGGTAGGACCGGTCGAGCTGCACCGTGGTGGTGCCGCGGAAGGTCCGGTCGAAGCGGGTCAGGAACCGGCTGTCCGCACCGGTGAAGCTGAAGATCGTCTGGGCGGGGTCGCCGACCACGCAGACGTCGTCGCGGTCGCCGGCCCAGGCGCGGAGCAGCCGCCACTGCAGCGGGTTGGTGTCCTGGAACTCGTCGACGGTGAAGGTCCGGTAGCGCTCGCGGATCGTCGTCGCCGGACCCTCGAGGTCGAGGAGCGCCCGGGCGAGGCGGAGCATGTCCTCGTAGTCGATCACGCCGCGACGCGCCTTCTCCTCGCCGTAGCCGCGCACCACGTCGGCCAGGGTCGCGGGGTCGATCAGCTCGTCCCGGCCGCTGGTTGCCACCTCGTCGGGGGTCAGGTCGGCGTTGGCGGCCCACTCCACCTCCGCGGCGAGGTCCGAGGCGTCGACCCGCAGCCGCCGAGCTGCGGAGAACAGCAGCGGCAGCTTCGAGCCGAGCACCTCGGGCAGCCCGCCCGACGGCGTGGACGCGACCCCGGCGTCGACCAGTGCGCTCCAGAAGTGGCGGACCTGGGCCCACGCGGCGGCGTGGAACGTCAGCGCCCGGACGGTCACCTGCGCGCCGTCGGGCCTCGACTCGGCGAGCAGCGCGGCGATCCGGCTGCGCATCTCCGCCGCCGCCCGCTCGGTGAACGTGACGGCGAGGATCTCGGAGGGGGCGAACGCGCCGGAGGCGATCTGCCCGGCGATCCGGTGGGTGATCGTCCGCGTCTTGCCGGTCCCGGCGCCGGCGAGGATCCGGACCGGCCCCACCGGCGTGCCGGCGGCCGCGGCCTGCTCGGGGTTCAGCGGCGCCAGCAGGTGCTCGGGCACCACGTGCGGACCGGTCGCGGGTCGTGTCGTCGCGTGCGCGGTGCTCACGGGGAGGCAGCCTAACCAGGCGGTGGCACATCGCACCGCCGCGTCCACAGCGGATCCGCCGCGCCGGGCAGGCAGGTGGTGCCCGACGCCGTCCACGGGGCAGGATCCGCACATGACCGCTGAGCTGAAGGTGCTGTTCGAGGGCTACGTCAGGGGCGGCGAGGTGGACGGCGCGAACCACGTCGGCGCCACCGCGTCCCTCATCACCGCGGGCGACCGGGTGATCGTCCACGACCCGGGGATGTGCCCCGGCCCCGAGGCGCTCCTCGGACCCCTCGAGGTCGCCGGGTTCCACTCGGGGCAGGTGACCGACGTCATCGTCAGCCACCACCACCCCGACCACACCCGCTGGATGGGCCTGTTCGCCCTCGCGCGGGTCCACGACCACTGGGCGGTCTACGACGGCGACCTGTGGACGTCCCGCGAGGCCGAGGGCGTCGAGGTCGTCGAGGGCGTCACGCTCATGCACACGCCGGGGCACACCCACGAGGACATCACCACGCTGGTCACGACGCCCGACGGCGTCGTCGCGCTGACCCACCTGTGGTGGGACGAGCGGTCGGAGTCCGACCCGCGCGCCGTCGACCTCGACCTGCTCCACACCCACCGCGCCCGCGTCCTCGAGCGCGCGGACCGCATCGTCCCGGGCCACGGCCACGCCTTCGACGTGACGGACGCCACCCCGCGGTAGGCGATCTGCACGCTGCCGGGTGCCGGGAGGGGCGCGACTGCACGTCGTCCGGCTAGCCGGCCCGTGCATCTGCACGCTGCCGGGTGCGGGGAGGAGCGCGACTGCACGTCGTCCCGGAGGGTCCCCGACGATGTGCAGGTGGGCCGCGTCGGGCACCCGACGACGTGCAGACGGGCCGTGATGAGCACCAGACGGCGTGCAGCTGGGCCGTGCTGAGCACCCGACGACGTGCAGCTGGCACGACCGGGGCAGACTCGGGGCCCATGACCGCCCCCCTCACCGCTGCCCTGGCCACCGTCACCCCCCAGGACGGGACCATCGACAACATCTTCGTCTCCCCCGCCGTCCACGAGGCGGTCGGCGGGATCGTCGTGCTCTCCCTGCTGGTCACCACGGTCTGGACGGCGAAGCGGGCGCTCGGCGGCACGCCGCTCGACGGCGGGGTGCGGATCAGCCTGGTCGTCACCCAGGTCGCGCTGATGGCCCAGGCGCTGATCGGGATCAAGCTGCTCGACCAGGGCCTCGGCGTGGCCCAGCTCTACATCCACTACGTCGGCGGGCTGATCCCCCTCGGGCTGTACATCATCGCCGGCTGGTTCTCCTGGCGGTCGCCCGAGACCCGCAGCCGCGTGATCGCGGTCCTCAGCCTCCTCGGCACCCTCAGCGCCGCGATGGCGTTCCTGATCGGCCGGGCCTACGTGCAGGGCACCCTCTAGCCGTGGCGACCTGGACCTGCCCCGACTGCGGCCGCCGGTTCGGACGGCGCAACGCCGGGCACGTCTGCGCGCCGGCCATGACCCTCGAGGAGTGGCTGGCGACGTCCCCGCCCCACGAGCGCCCCGTGGCCGAGCGGTTGATCGAGGCCGTGGCCGAGCTGCCCGACGCCTGGGTCGAGCCCGTGCAGGTCGGCCTGTTCGTGAAGCGGTCGTCGACGTTCTGCGCGCTGCGGACCATGACCCGCTGGACGGCGCTGTCGCTCAAGCTGCCGCGGGTCGTCACCGCGCCCGAGCCCGACCGGAAGGTCCAGTCCCAGGGGATCGTGCACCACCACACCTGGAACCTCCGCCGTCCCGAGGACCTGACCGACGAGCTGATCGGGCTGCTCGGCGAGTCCTACGACTTCGACGCGCCCCGTCGCTGAACCCCGTCGCTGAACCCCGCAGCTGAACCCACGCAGCGTCAGCCAAGCAGGTGCCGGAGGTACCGCTCCGGCGCCTCCAGGTAGCCCCGCCAGTGCGCGACGAGCTCGAGGTCGTCCCACCGGGCCGGTCGCAACCCCCAGCTGCCGACCTCCAGGATCGCCGCGCCCGGCATGGCCGCCAGGACGGGGGAGTGCGTGGCGCAGACGACCTGGCCGCCATCGGCGACGAGGTCGGACAGCACGGCGATCAGCGCGAGGGTGCTCGAGAACGACAGCGCCGCCTCCGGCTCGTCCAGGCAGTAGAACCCGCCGCCCTCGAAGCGGCTGCGCAGCAGGGCGATGAACGACTCGCCGTGGCTCATCTCGTGGAACCGGGGGTCGCTGCGCGGTCCGGGGTTCTGCTCGAGGAAGGTGAACCAGCCGTGCATGGTCTCGGCGCGCAGGAAGAAGCCGTAGCGCGACGCCGCCACACCCCGCTGCAGGCGGAGCGCCGAGCCCAGGGGCGACTCGCTCGGCCGCGTGGAGTGCTGCCCGAACGGGGTGCCGCCCTCGGGGCTGAGCCCGAACGCGACGGCCAGCGCCTCGACGATCGTCGACTTGCCCGACCCGTTCTCGCCGACGAGGAACGTGACGCCGGGCGCCAGCTCCATCCCCTCGGCGACCAGCTGGGCGACCGCGGGGACCGTCAGCGGCCACGCCCGGGGATCGAGGCGACCGGGATCCTCCACGACCGCGCGGACGACCGGACGGCCGACCCCCTCCACGGCCATCAGCCGCCGTCGACCCCCACCGCGCTGGCGAGCTGGAGCGCCAGGTCGCCGGGGTCGGTCGTCGGGGCGTCGCAGGTGAACCCGCGGCACACGTAGGCGGTCGGCCGGCCGTCGCGGACCGGCCGGTCGGCGAGCAGGGGCACCGTCCCGCCGTCCTCGCCCGAGCCCACCGCGAGCACCACGCCCGGTCGCCAGGTGTCGCGCACCACCCCGACCAGGTCGGCGGGATCGTCACCGACGATCGCCACCTCGACCGGACCCGCCAGCAAGCGCTCCGCGCCGAGCGCCAGCTCGCCGTACCCCAGCGGCGCCCTGGCCAGCCGGTCGCCGAAGCGGGTGACGGTCGCCACCGCGCGGTCGCGGTGGGCGAGGTCGCCGGTCAGCGCCGCCAGGCGGGCGCCGACCTCGACCATCACGCTGGAGCCCGCCGGCTGGGCGTTGTCCCACAGGTCGAGGGGGCGGAGGATCAGGTGGGGGCCCTCGGCGGACCCGGCCGGCGTGGCGTAGTACGCCCCCTCGCCGTCGGCGAAGCGCGCCTCCACCTCGCCGGCCAGCGCGGTGGCCCACGCCACCCAGCCGGCGTCGCCGTCGGCCTCGTACAGCACCAGCAGGGCGCGGGCCAGCAGCGCGAGGTCCTCGAGCAGCGCCGGCACCGACGCGGCATGCCCCGGCGACCACGTGTGGTGCAGCACCCCGGAGACGACCATCTCGTCGCGGACGAACACCACGGCTCGCTGGGCCGCCTCGACCAGGTCAGCGCGGTCGAACACCGCCCCCGCCTCGGCGAGCGCCGCGATCGCGAGCGCGTTCCAGCTCACCAGCACCTTGTCGTCCACCCCCGGGGCGACGCGCAGGTCGCGGCGCTCCCGCAGCGACTGGCGGACCGCCGCCCAGCGCCGCGCGAAGCCCGGATCGTCCTCCTCGAACGCGACGACCTCGTGCAGCACGTTCGCCCGCGGCGGCGCGTGGCCGTGCGGGTCCCGCCAGTTGCCCTCCTCGACGACGCCTAGCCGCTCGCGCCACCGCGCCGGGTCCTCGCCGACCGCGGCGACGGCGGTGTCGAACTCCTCCGCGGTCCACACGAAGAACTTGCCCTCCACACCCTCCGAATCGGCGTCGGTCGCCGAGGAGAACCCGCCGTCGGGCTGCTGGGTCTCGTCGACCATGTACTCGGCGACGTCCAGGGCGACCCGCCGGAACCGCGGCTGCCCGGTGATCTGCCAGGCGTGGGTGTAGGCGCGCAGCAGCAGGGCGTTGTCGTACAGCATCTTCTCGAAGTGCGGGACCAGCCAGCGCGCATCGGTGGAGTACCGGGCGAACCCGCCGCCCACGTGGTCGTAGATGCCCCCGCGGGACATCTTCTCGAGGCTGTGCACCGCGGCCGCGAGCGAGTCGGGGTCGCCGGTGCGCTGGTGGTGGGCCAGGAGGAAGTCGATCACCATCGCCTGGGGGAACTTCGGCGCCTGCCCGAACCCGCCGAGGGTGCGGTCCCAGGTCGAGACGACCCGCTCGGCGACGGTGTCCAGCAGACCCGCGTCGACGGCCCGTCCCTCCCCCAGGTCCTGGGTGTGGCGGAGGTGGGCGGTGATCCGCTCGCCGCCCTCGAGCACCTTGTCGCGCTCCGAGGCCCACGACCCGGCGACCGCCTGCAGCACCTGGGTGAACGCCGGCATCTGCCCGCGCGGCGTGGACGGCCAGTACGTGCCGCCGTAGAACGGCGTGCCGTCCGGGGTCAGGAACACGCTCATCGGCCAGCCGCCCTGCCCGGTCAGCGCCTGGACGGCGGTCATGTAGACGCTGTCGACGTCGGGGCGCTGCTCCCGGTCGACCTTGACGTTGACGAAGTTGGCGTTCATGTACGCCGCGGTGGCCTCGTCCTCGAAGGACTCGTGGGCCATCACGTGGCACCAGTGCTCGGTCTCCAGTGGCAGCTCGAGTACCCAATGGAGAGGAAGATCGGCACGTCTCTACGACGCGCCTCCTCGAACGCTTCATCGCCCCAGGGGTACCAATCCACAGGGTTTTCAGCGTGTTGCCGCAGATACGGCGAAGACTCGGCTGCCAGCTTGTTGACCATCATCACCTCCTTCGAGCGTCAGGCCCTGGTGGGGCTGTGGGAAACGTTGTGGGAAGAATCAGCCCGTTCGGATACGCTCGCGGAGGCAGTCAGCACACCGCACGAGTGCGTCAGGGACCTGGTTCGCGATCGGAGGTGACCTCCTCATGACGACTCGGGGTAGCGGACGATCCCAGCCTAGGGGGTCGCCTTCGAAGGCGCGATCGAAGTCGCGCCGGTCGCCCCGGCCGACCAGTGATGTGCGGGTCGAGCGCAACATCTACCAGCGGGTGAAGCGCGACGGGACGCTGGGACGATTTCGCGCGATCGGTGGCGGAGGTGTCCGCCGCACGTTCGACACCGTGGAGGACGCTCGGGAGTTCCGCGACCGCGAGTCGGATCTGACGCGCGAGGAACAGGAGAGCTTGAAGCCGGACACGGTGATCGATCGCGAGCTCGTGCAGGGGGTCCTGCTGTACCTGGAACGCCACGACCAGCTGGCTGCG
Organism: Euzebya sp.; assembly: GCF_964222135.1. NCBI lineage: Bacteria > Bacillati > Actinomycetota > Nitriliruptoria > Euzebyales > Euzebyaceae > Euzebya > Euzebya sp. The sequence goes on along the minus strand of NZ_CAXQBR010000079.1, from coordinate 27,658 downwards.
GCGACGATCAACGGGTACCGCAAGACCGCGCGCTACTCGTTGTACCCGTGGATCGACCCGGACCGCGGCACCGGACTGCACCCGCACCGCTGGACGACCAGGACGTTGACGGCCAGGCAGCTGGAGGAGTGGTGCTCGCACCGCACTGAGGCCGACCCGGCTGCCTACACCAACCGCGTCAAGCTCGCACTGGTGCTGGGTCGCACGCTCGTCGCCACCAGGATGCGGGCAGACAACCCGGCCGCGGGGCTGCAGCCACGCCACCACGTCCGGTCGGCGAAGACGATCCGCAGCCGCAGCCGGCGGAGGACGGCCACGGGCGAGCGGCTCTGGATCCCGACGTTCGGCGAAGTGCTGGCGCTCGTCGACGGAGTGGGGGAGCTGTACCGGTTGTGGTTCCTGTTCCTCGCGCTCACCGGGATGCGTCCGTCCGAGGCGGCCGGCATGCGCTGGGACCAAGGCCTGATCGACACGGCCAACGGCTGGATCTACACGCCAGCGCTTTCGATGGTCGAGCAGAACGTCGGCTACTGGGCATGCGGCGGCATCAGCGTGATGGACCCCGAGTGGGAGCGCAAGCTCGACCAGCGGATCGCGGCAGGACAGCGCACCGGCAAGACGATGTTGTCGCCGGAGCGGCGGATCCTGCTGCTCGAGCAGCTGGTGGACGACGTGCTGGGTCCGCTGGAGGAGTTCCGCCCGCCGGACGGGGTTCCGTGGCTGTTCCCAGGTCGTCGAACGGTGAAGGCGCTCAACACCGTGTTCGGATCGGTGCCGCTGTCGTACAACAACGCGCAGGTGAAGCTGCGGCAGCAGGTGGCGGGCACTCCCTTGGAGGGGCTGCAGCAGTACGAGCTGCGGCACTACTTCGCATCCGTCGTGATCGCGGCCGGCGCCAGCTTCTCCGAGACCGCGGACTACCTCGGCAACTCCGAGGCCGAAATACGGCGCACCTACGCCCACCTCGTCCGCGAGCGCGCCGACGAGATCCGCCAAGCAGCCGGCAGCATCATCCACGCGCAAGAGCGCCGCGCATGACGGGCGGCACCCTGTGGCGCATCCAGGACGATGGGCCGGAGACGCTCCCCCGCGCTTACGTGGAGGAAACCGCTGGCGTCCTGATCGTCGAGGGTCACTCACCCGTAGCGGCAAGGGGACTGGCCAAGGCAACCGCAAAGACGCAGCGGAATGGCCGATCCTCCTCCTGCTGGGCAACGGAGGTTGGCTTGGGTCCGGGAACCGGCCCCTACGTTTCATCAAGCCGAGGAGTCGCCCGATACCTCTTGGCGGCCGCCTGGCGGGAGATGCCGAGCGCTCGGGCGACCTCGGCGTACGAGTCCCCGTCGGCGATGGCGAGGGCGGCGCGCTCGTTGGCTCGACGTGATGCTTCGGCGGCGACGGCCGACCAGGTGGCCGAGGCGTCGAGGTGATCCGCGCCGGAGCGGACGAGGAGGCGGAGGACATCCAGAACAGCGGTCTGCCAAAGTGTGTCGCGGCGCTCGCCGACACGCTGCTTCGTCAACTTGGTTGTCACGATCGGCCTCCCTGGTCAACTGGGTTGACGCCCAGGGAGTTGTGCGTCGGGGCGTCGAGGTGTGACGCCGACGAGCGCAGCTGGGGATAAGCGAGGGCGCGTTGCGCGCCCGAGAACGCGTGCAGTTCACGCCCCTGGGCGGTTCGCCGGGGTAGGGCTCAGGCTCCTGCCATCAGCTCGCGGAAGGCGAGTTCGATCTCGGGTGGGGGAGTGGCGACGGTGCCGGCGATCTCGTCGGCGTCGTCGGCGAGCTTGCGGCGGTACTGCTCGAAGATGCGTGGCGGCTGCTCCGGGCGCCCGCGCAGCCGTGCCAGCTGGGCGCGCTCGAGGTACAGCCAGCCGTTAGGGTCGAGCAGCTTTAAGCCCTGCTCGATGGCCATCTCGGCACCATCGAGATCGCGGGCCTCGCGACAGGCACGGGCCACCTCCAGGGCGGCGTCCTGCAGTTGGACGATGGCTCGCTGGCAGATGTCGGTGGCCCAGGAGTACGCGTGGCCTTCCAAGGGCTCACCACGGATGAACTCGAGCGCCGCGGTCATCTCCTGGATGCGCAACTCGGCGGGCAGGTCGCGGGCGACAGCCAGGTGGGCGAACGCTCGGTCGAGGTCGGTGCCGAGATGCTGGGAGAGCACGATCGGCTCGTCGCCGCTGCGGCGGGGTACGAGCGGTTGACCGTCCGGCCCGTCGCCGAGGATCTTGCGGAGCTTGGTGAGCGCGGAGGTGACCCGCTGGCTCCCCGGTCGCGCGGCCGTGCCCGCCCAGATGACGTCGTCGAGCCGTTCCTTGGTCACGCCCTGGCGGTGGGTGGCGAGATAGACCAACATCTCCAGCGTGCCGGGGGTGAGCCCCTCGACGCGGGCACCGTCGCGGATCACCTCGACCGCCCCGAGCAGGCGCACCTCACACCAGGCCGGCTCGGTATCCGGCGCGGAGCGGTGGGTGAGCTGGCCGTTGCTGCTGGGGTCGGCAGCGACGCGAGCCAACTCGTCTGGCGGCTCGGCCGGCTCCAGGTTGGCGGGCTCGTCGAGGCGGGCCAGCTCGTCGTCGAGGAGCTCGGGGTCGATGTCGGGCAGTGCAAGCCGGACGGTGCCGCCGTCGGGCAGTCGCAGCCGGCCGGTGTGCTCGTCGTCGAGTTCCAGCAGCCACGTCCCGACGCTCGCAGCGCCGGCAGCCACGACGCCGACCATCCCGACCAGCTCGTCGGGAATCTCGGGTGGGACGGTGCCGTGGTGGCAGACCAGCAGTCGGGGGATGCGGTCGTCGATGAAGACCTCCCCGACCTCGGCGAGCGCCTGCTCGACTTCACCGGACGGGTCCTCGATCAACCGGACGCGGTCGAGCGAGGCGAGCCGCTCGTCCCCGGTGATGGCGATCTCGACCGGGAACGAGACGCGCGAGGTGGCCAGATCCAGGCTCATGGCGCGCAACCGCCGGCACACCTCCGATGGCGGCCCCTCAAGGGCCAACGTTCCCATGGCGCCGATGTTGGCCAGCACGGTCGAGGTGCCGGAGCGGCCCAGCGTCACCAGCAGGGGGAGGCCGAAGGACCGCTCGGGGCCTCGGTCCCCCATCCGTGCCTGCCAGCCGACGGGTCCGTCGGAGCCGTCGTCGGCCAGCGTCCACGGCGGCGGGGGTTCGGGCAGCACGCCCCGCTCGTCGAATAGCAGTGTGACCTCGCCGTCGTCGGTGATTCTCACCAGCACGGGGTGGACGTCGAGGGGGATGCTCGCCAGCAGCGACGCGAGGTCGTCCAGCGTCTCCTCGGGCACTGCGCCGGCATCGAGCCGGGCGATTTCGGCGTCCGTATCCGGGAGAGGGGTGGGCAGGCGCATGCCGGGTGCGCGCTGCTGCAGGAGGGTGCGCCGACGCCACCGCAGCGTCGCGATCACGCCCGCGGCGAGGATGCTGGCCGCGGCCACGCCTGCGGCCAGGCCCGTGGGCACGCCCAGCGCCGTCCGCGTCCCGTCCTCCTGCTCAGCCGACGCCGCCTCCTCCTGGCTGTCCGGGGAGGCGCCGCCTTCGATCGCCGCTCGCCAACCGTCGGCTTGCGCGGAGTGCGCAGGTGCGACCGGACTCGGGACATCCGCCGACTCGACCGGGCCCGGAGACCGAGCGTCCGACGGCGCCCCCTGGGTACCGGCCTCGGTGGCCGAGGCCCCCGCGGGGCCCTCGTCCCCGGCAACCGGCTGCGATTCGGCGTCACGGGTGTCGCCCTCCGACGAGGCGGACCCGGTCGCCGCCGACTCACCCTCGGCGGCGACCGGGGATGCCGGCAGCACGAGCTCCTGGCCGGGGTAGATCAGGTCGGGGTCGCCGGGTGATCGCAGCCGGTCACGGTTGGACTGGATGAGGTCTAGCCAGTAGGGCGCGATCTCGGTGGCCGTGGGAACGCTGCCCCACGACTCGGTCAGCGTCGCCTCGGCGATGCCCCAGAAGTGGTCGCCCTCCTTGACTTCCCACGTCTGAAGGTCAGCGTCATCCCTGGCTGCACCGGCCGGTTCGGCCGGGACGGCGGCGTCCTCGCGTGGGCTGCTGTCCAGGCGGGTCGGGATCATCAGCTGCCATCCGGGCTCGACGAACGCCGTGCTCTCGCTGATCGTGTCGCCGTAACCGACTTGTCGGCCCAAGTTGGCGGCGCGCAGCTCAGGCCCAAGCGAGGCGTCCCCGACCACGTCAGCGGCGAACCCGCCCCACGAGTCCCCCTCGGCCACGGTCACGATGCGACCCCGGGGGTCCGGCTGGGACTCGAGCCACGACGCGCCGTCGGTGTGGAGAGCCGGAGCGGCCCAGACCAGGATGGGCGCTTCCGTCCGATCACCCAGTGCCTGGGCGTGCTGGCCGGGCCCGGCCAGGGTAATCACGGCAGCAACCAGGGCCTGGGCGAGATGCCGGATCCAGCCCGGCACGCCTGTCGGAGACGGCCGGTTGCGCGCGACCGCGACCACCTCGATCGCGAGCATCCCGACCAGCACGGCCCAGGCGGCCCAGGCTGCGCCTGCAAGGACGTTGACCCAGACCGACGGCGGAACCAGACCGACTTGGACGGCCTCGACCACCCTGGTCCAGTCGACGGGCCAGGAGGGAAGCGGGTTCCCGATCGTGCCCGCCAACAGCAGCGGCGGGGTCGCCAGCACCGCGAATGCAGCGACCAGCCGCACGGCTCCGCCCGCCCGGGACTTCCACATCCTGGCCGCCACCACCACCTCCTCTGCGGTCTGCGTAGCCTCGTCGGGTGTCAGCGGACGATCACTGACTGGATCTCCTTCACCGGGAACGTGGCGGTCTGCTGGCGGGTCTGCGTGCCGAGTGAGCCCGACAGACTGCCGAGCTCGGGCGCGAACCCGTCGTACGTGACCGTCCAGGTCACCGACATCGTGGCCGTGACCTCGTCGAGGACCTGCTGGTAGACGTGGACGCAAGCGCCCCTGGGCTCGCCTGGCACCTGGTCGTAGTACGAGGTGTTGGGGTCGTACGCCAGCTGGCTGGTGCAGGCGAAGGAGCCGCTGCCGTCACCTGGGTCGATCTCCAGCGCGCCGGGGGTGGCGGTGACACGCACCGAGATGGCGCCGTCGCTGGCGTCGGCGACGCAGGCGCCGGCGTCGAGACCGGGCCGGTCGACGTGGCCAACGGCGTCGCCTGCGCAGCCGAACCCGAGCAGTCGGGCGGCTTGGCGTCGCCGTTCGTCGGTGTCGAGGGCGGTCCAGCGGCGGGTCACGTCACCGAACGGGGCGGGGGTCGGGTCATACATCGGGCGCACCTTCTGGTCGGAGGTGCGCCGACCGTTCCCCTTGCCCTATGCGGAACTGATGCCGAACTGATGCCGGCGCCTATGCGGCCTGACTTTCTCGAAGATTTCTGCCCGTGGGCCTATGCGGCGCTCGATCGGGCTATGCGGACCGGATGCCGCGCGATGCCGGAGGTCGGACACGACATGCCTGGAAGTCAGACCTGCCGGGTGGAGGCCGAGGACTCGATGCGTGGCCGCTTGCCGGTCGGAGACCGTCGCCGCTGCCCCTCGAGTGGGACCGCCCCGTGGTGGCCGGCCACCTCCTCGCTACACTCGTTTCGTTGGATTCGTTCGATTCGTTCAGTGGAGGTGGCCCCGGTGAGCGTTCAGTCTGAACTGGAGCAGGCAGAGGCAGCAGCAAGCGCGCTTGCCGAGGGTCGGGTCGTCGTCATGCCACGAGGCCGCAAGGGTGAACCGGTCGAGGTGCCTGCGTCGGTCGTTCGAGTACTTGCCGAGGTGCTCGACCACGCCCGCCGGGGTGAACCCGTACGGGTCATCGCTGACGACGAGGAGATCACCACCCAGCAAGCCGCCGACCTGTTGAACGTGTCGCGTCCCTACCTCGTCGGGCTCGTCGACCGGGGTGAGATCCCGTCACGCAAGGTCGGCACCCGGCGCCGGCTCAAGCTCTCCGACGTGCTTCTCTACCGGGAGGTCGATCAGGCCCGGCGCTTGGAGGCCGTGAACGCGCTCGCTGCCGAAGCTCAAGAGCTGGGGCTGTACTGATCCATGTCTCGCCCGGTGGCGTTGCTGGACGCCAACGTGGTCTACCCGGCGCGACTTCGGGATCTGCTGATCCGCCTCGCCATCGCCGGGTTGTATCAGGCGCGCTGGAGCGAGCAGATCCTCGACGAGTGCTTCCACAGTCTCATCGAGGACCGCCCAGACCTGAGCGAGGAACAGCTCGCGCGCACCCGCCGGCTCATGACGACGGCCTTGCCTGACGCCATGGTCAGCGGCTACGAGACTCTCTCCGAGGAACAGGATCTGCCCGATCCTGGCGATCACCACGTCCTGGCCGCGGCCCTGACTGCCGGCGCGGCGTTGCTCGTGACCGCGAACCTGGATGACTTCCCCGCCGAACAGATGCCCACAGGGCTGTCTGTCGTGTCTCCTGATGGATTTGTTCTCGCTCTGATGAACGACGATCTCGACACGGTGGTGGAAGTCGTCGCGGCGCAGGCCGCTGCGCTCACTAACCCACCGATGACGACGTGGCAACTCCTCGACGGTCTGGAAGAGGTTGGGCTCGTTCGGACGGTTGCACAGCTCCGCAGCGCAGTCAGCTGAACGTAGCGCACAGACCGCTCCCGGACTTCTCGTTCGATGTCCTGTCCCGCGCTGGACGTCACAAGCCGCCTCCCCCGAGGGCCATTCCCTGAGTGACCTCGACACAGGGACGCACCAATGCATCGCGAGATCCACGCGGAACCCTCGCCACCGTCGCCGTCGCCACCCTGACACTCGCCGGCTGCACTCCCAGCACCACGACCGTGGAGGGCAGCCCGCCCGTCCGCCAGGTCGCAATCGCGAGACTGCCCGAACAGCCCGCCCACGATCCCGAGCTGCCGCTGGACCATCCACCAGGCCCGATCGACCCCAGCGATCCGGCGGCGGTCGCCGTCGCGCTGATCGCCTCCGGGCTGGCCGAGGAGGGACTCGAGGTGATGGACCTGGGCGTCGAGACCCTTCTCGCCTCTCCGGATGCCGTGACCGTCCGGGTCGCGGCCGCCCACCTGGCCGAGCTCGCATCCGCGCCCCACACGTCGGTGTACGAACTTCACCTCACCCGTGAGCCCGGCGGGACCTGGCGTCTGGTCGGCTACCGGCAGGCCCACTGATGCGCCGAGCGCTGGCTGCCGTCGTCGTGGTCGTGCTCGCGCCGCCGCTCGGCCTGATGATGAGCACCAGCACCGGGACCGCCGGCTGGCCCGCTGGCTTCGATCCTGCCCCACTGACGGGCGAGATCCCCGAGCCGATGCTGTCGGCCTATCTCGACGCGGCCGAAACCTGGGAGGTTGACTGGGCGCTGCTCGCGGCAGTCGGTAAGTTGGAATGCGACCACGGCCGCTACCGGGCGCCCGGCTGCTGGCCGCCCGGCACCATCAACCAGGCCGGGGCGCGCGGGCCGATGCAGTTCCTCGGCTCCACCTGGCGATCCTCCGCCGGGCGCTACGACCTCGACGTGGCCGGCCCGCCAGCCCGCGACGGGCAGGGCTACGGCACAGACGGAGACGACGACGGCATCGCCGACCCCTGGAGCCCGTTGGATGCGGTCCACTCCGCGGCCCGCTACCTGGTCGCCCTCGGCGGCCGAGACGACCCGCGGCGGGCAGCCAAGAGCTACAATGCCGGACCAGCCAACACCAACCCCACCGCAGGGGAGAGCTACGCCACCCGTGCGCTCGAGCTGATCGCTCACTACCACCGGCTCGCCGGTGCCGGCGGGCCGGGAACACCGACGGTGGCGGTCGTGCAAGATGGATACGCACTGCCGTTCGACCCCGCCGGGCTGCATGCGGTCACCAGCGAGGCATCGCCCCCTCGCGACCCTGAATGGCAACTGGTGAGACCGCATCACTCCGGTCGGGTCGGCATCGACATCGCTATGCCAGTCGGCACGACCCTGTACGCCCTGGTGGACGCCGAAGTCGTCTGGGCCAGCGATTCCGGCAACTGCGGCTACGGGTTAGCCATCCGCAACGCCGACCAGCACGCCTCGATCACCTATTGCCACCTGTCAGCCATCAACGTCAGCGCCGGGCAGCAGGTCGCCGCCGGTCAGCCGCTTGGCCGTTCAGGTGGCCAGCCCGGAACCGCGGGGGCCGGCAACTCGACCGGCCCGCACCTGCACCTGCACATCGACACCCCGGCCGGCCGCCGATGCCCCCAAGCCCTGCTGCTGGGGCTCTGGCGCGGCTGGCCCGTCCCCACCATCGCCGCGCTGCGCACCTCCGGCTGCACCTACACCAGCGTCGCCCCGCCACCCCAGTCGCCCGTCCCAGTCCCGCCCGACCTGCCTATCCCGTGACGGGTGGTCCTCCGGGGGGGGGGGTCACACCTCCACCAGCTCATGAGCAACTCCCTTCGGCAGCGCGGCCAAACCTAGTGCGCTGGGGCCGAGACGGAAGGGGCGACGACCGTGGTCCAGAAATGCGGCACCGACAACCTCCACCACGACGACTCTGACTGTGACCACGTGGGGGTCAAGCGGATCGGCGGCATCCTCCGACAGCTCATCGATGCGCGCGGCTGGCCGCCGCTGCCCGTCACCACGCACATCGAGGGCAACCGCCCCGGCGCAGAGGGCGACGACCCCTGGCACGGCGTTGCCTGGCCCGACCCCCGCGATCAAGTGCCCTTCGGTCGCGTCATAAGGCGATGACATGGATGTAACAGGGAAGTCGCGTGAGCGCCACGCCCGCCGCGTGAACCTACGCGAAGCGGCGCGGCACGAGGTCCTGGAGCCCGTCGCCCGAGTCACCTCCGACGGGAGTACAACCACCCTCCTGACAGCCGCGCAGGTCGCGGAGCGTTGGCAGGTGCCCGTTAGGACCGTCTACGCCTGGGCGAAGCGGAACGCCATGCCTCACTACCGCGCCGGCAGGCTGCTGCGCTTTGACCCGGCGGAGGTCGAGGAGCACTTCCGAAGTCACGGCTTCGCCGACGAGGTCGCCGCCGACCCCGAGCGTCCCGGCGAATCGGCCTTCACGCTCTTGAACGCGTAGACGCCTCCTCGCGTCTGACGGCATCGACGGTCGGCCGATGCAGGTGCTCAGGTTCGTGCAGCCCGATCTGCCGGCCTGGTTCCGGGTGTGGGTCGAGCCCGACAGCGGACCGATCAGACGGCTGCGGATGCTGGCCGAGGGACACCTGATGGTCCAGGACTACACGGCCTACGACGGCCCTGTCGTCGTGGAGGCACCACCACCACACACCGTCATCGGCCGTCGATGATCCCTGCCTGATGCTTGAAGCACCGCCGCTTGGCATCGGCGGTTTCGCCATGCATGGACATGGAGACCGCCAGCCGGCTGTCTACGTGCAGTGAGAGCCGGCGGGTGGCTGCCCGAGCACGTTGGTGCCTCGGCTGGGGCCGGTCACGATCTGACTGGTGTTGACGTACACCTCGCCGTTGCGGACTTCGGTGGGGAAGCGGTCCAGGCCACGGGGTGCTGGGCCGAACCGGTACTCGCCCCACCGGTTGTACTGCGACCCATGGCAGGGGCACTCAAACCAACTGGATGACGCGCACCAGGGCACACGGCAGCCCAGGTGGACGCACTTCTGGTACAGCGCCATCACGGGTCCGCCACCGGTGACGTCGAGGTAGACCCCGTCAGGATCCTGGGCCGCATCGTAGCGCACCATGTAGAGGCGTCCGGCGGGATACTCGAATCGGCCGCCACCCTCCTCGATGGCGGTGCGGAGGCCCTCAACGGTGCCGAGGTGGATCTCAGCTCCGAACCCGCCGCCGAGTCGGGGCCACAAGAAGCCGATGCTGGCCAACCCGAAGGCGCCAAGGGTGCCGCCCATGCCGAGCAACCAGGAGTTGCGCAGGAAGGTCCGGCGGTCAGGGCCAGTCCGTGCTCTGCGCGTCGGTCGTTCGGCGGGTGCTGCCCGGGCGTCCATGTCGCCACACCTTCCGCTCGATCTCGGGGTGGGACCGACGAATCTACTACTATATGAAGTCGTAGACCAGCGGCTTTGCGCTCCTCAGCGCATGGTGCCGTTCATCATGGACGATCCCATCATCCCGCGCATGCCGTTGCCGTCGGCGCGCTGCATCATCTGCTCCACCTGGGGCGCCATGTCGTCCATCGCCTGTGCGCAGTGCGCAGCCATCTCCTCCACGTCGACATCATCCATCTCGGACATGTGCGAGCCCATGCCACCAGATCCCGTGCTCGCGGAGCGGTCCTGTGCGGCGGGCTTGGCGAGGCTCGTCCCTGCGCCGAGGCCGGCGCCGACGAAGGCCACCGCCATCAGCGTGGCAAGCAACAGCGTTCGGATGGGAGTCATCATGGTGGGGTTCTGCGTGGTGTGTGTCATGCCCATACCTTCCCCGGCCCCTGCGGGCACCGCGTGAAGGGCGTGTGAAGATGTGATGGAGATCAGCGCGACAGTGGGAGTTGTACGAGGACGACAGCGCCGCGACCTTCCTCGTTGTGGACGGTGACCGCGCCACCGTGTGAGCGGACGAGCTCGGCCACGATCGTCAAGCCGACGCCGTGGCCGCCGACCCCCGCGGCGTTGCGCCCGCGCCAGAAGGGTTCGAAGATGTGGTGCTGGTCATCGGCTGGGATACCCGTCCGGTGTCGGCGATAGACAGCTCGGCATGCCCGTCGCGCGGTCGAACCGACAGCGTCACCGTCCCGCCCTCGGGTGTGAACTTCAGGACGTTGGACAGCAGGTTGGTCACCACCTGACGCAGACAGTCGGCATCGCCGTGGACGTCGACGTCCTGCAGCACCGACCGCAGCGTCACGTCACCGCTGGCGAACAGCGGGTCGAGCGCATGCGCGGCGTGCGCTGCCACGTCGGCCAGGTTGGTCGGGGCCAGGGTGAGGCTGAGGTCGGCCCCTTCGGCCGCTGACAGCGACTCCAGACCGCGACGTTGCGCGTCAGGCGCAGCACCTGCTCGTGGAGGGCGGCGAACGCATCGGACGAAGGCTGCTCGACGCCGTCGATCATCGCCTCGACGGTCGCCTGCAGGACCGCGATTGGTGTGCGCAGCTCATGGGCGACCGTGGCCGCGAACTGGCGGCGCTGACGGGCGCGGCGGGCCAGCACGTCGGCCATGCGGTTGAACGCCGCGCCGACCTCCCCGATCTCACCCGCAGCCCTGGCGTCGGCTCGTGCCGTGGGATCGCCCGCTCCGAACCGCCGGACCGTCGTCGCGAGGGTGCGCAGCGGCAGGGTGATCCGCCGGGCGACCAGCAGTGCCGCCACGAGGGCGAGCAGTGCGGCAACGAGTGAGCTGAGCAGTGCGGTGCGGCTCAGCGCGGCCAGCAGCTCCGCCTCGCGGCCGCAAGCTCCTCGGCCGGGAACCGCAGCGTCATGCTGCCGATCCGCACGCCGTCGACGATCAATGGCACCTCGCGGGAGTCGCCCAGCGGTCTGGGATCGGCGGCCTGCATGCCGGCCATCATGTTGTTCATCGCCAGACCCGAATCGGCGACGGGGGTCCCGTCGGCATCCACGACTTCCAGGGTGGCCCTGGCGGCGGCGGCGAGCGTGACTGCAGGGGTGAGGTCCGCATCCGCTCAGCCGTCTGCCGCGTCGTAGGCCTCGTGCAGCGCGACACCGATCAGGTCGGCGGTATCGGCTCTGTCCTGGGCCGCGAATGAGGTGACCTGCGCGCGTGCGGCGAGGAACGTCAGCAGCGCCACGACGGCGATGGCGGCCAGCGCCACGGCGATGAAGACAACGGCGAGGCGGGGGAGGAGGCCGATCGGTCGGGGGACCGTCGGGTCACCCATCCGCGCACAGGCCGAACCGGTAGCCGACACCCACAACGGTCTCGACGATGGTCGGTGCCCCCGGGTCGTGCTCGACCTTGCGACGCAGGTTCTTCACGTGCGTGTCGATGGTGCGCTCGTAGCCGGCGAACTCATAGCCGCGGGCGTCGTTGACCAGTTCCAGGCGGGAGTACACGCGCCCGGGAACCCGTGCGAGCGCCTGCAACACCGACCATTCGGTGGGGGTAAGCTCCACCACCTCGCCATGTGCCCCGACCTCACGACGTTCGTCGTCCAGGATCAGATCGCCACCGCCGTACGACCGGCGCGCAGGGACCTCCTGGGCAACGCCCCGGCGCAGTACCGCGCCCACCCGTAGGACCAGTTCCCGCGGGCTGAACGGCTTGGCGACGTAGTCGTCGACGCCGAGCTCCAAGCCATCGATCCGGTCCTCCTCGGCAGCTCGGGCCGTGAGCACGATGATCGGTACGTCGGACTGTCGGCGCACCTCGCGGATGAGGGATTCACCTGATACGTCAGGCAGTCCGAGGTCGACGATGAGCAGGTCGGGTGTGCCGTGGCGCCACAGGTCCAGCGCCTCCGCACCCGAGTCGGTCGTCAGCACGCCGAACCCGTCGCGTTCCAGGTAGCCGCGCACGAGTTCGCGGATCTTCGGCTCGTCTTCGACGACGAGGACCAGGCGAGTCACGGTGAGCCTTCCGCGGTGAGTAGTTCCAGTAGGCACTGGCTCAGCTGCCGACGCGGAGGGTTGCCTCCATGCCCTGACGGCGGTGCCCCGGCAGGGTGCACCACAGGTTGAGCGTCTCCTCGCCTGAGGCGTTAAGCCGGATGACCGTCGACGCACCGGGGGGCAGGACACTCGTCGCGCGCTGGACGTCGCCGCCGGCTACCCGGAGGTCATGTGCGGTGGCGCCCGCGTTGGTCACCTGCACCGTCACCACGCCGTCGACGAGTCGTTCCGCGGATGTCGCGATGGCGAAGTCGGTTAGCCCGACATCGATGGTGTCGGCCGCCTGCACCGCGTCGACGGGGACGGGGCCTGGGGTGCAGGCACTGGCGAGCAGCACGGCCACGCCCAGGGCTGCGGTCCGCCGCATCAATCCTGCGGCTCCAGCAGTGACCGGGCCAGCGGGATCCCGGGGTGGTCCGGCGGGGCGGCGTTCAGGTACCGCTGGAACGTCTGCGGTGCCGCCGGGGCTCCCTCTGCCGCCATCGCCAGGCCGAGCAGCAACAGCCCGTCCGGCTGGTCGGGCCGCTGTTCCAGCACGGTTCGGGCGTGCTGACGGGCGCCGACGGTGTCGCCGGCCTGCAGCAGCCTGGCCGCCAGCTCCAGTCGTGCTGGGATGTCCCCGGGATCCTGGGCCACCGCCGCATCCAGGGCGGACGCCTCAGCGGCGACCGCCGGTGCCGACGCGGCCCGGGGAAGGTTGCCCGTCGGCAGGTCACCGGGTCCGCGGGGGGCGAGGCTCAGCAGCAGCACTCCGGCGATGACGGCAAGGAAGACGGCCGCGCCGCTCGCCCACGCCCACCGGCGACCGAACCCGCCGCTGGCCGCCGTTGCCGGCCGCTCCGGCGGCGGACGTGGCGCAGCGGCGACCTGGGCGACGTGCGCCTCGCGCCGCTGCGCCGCCAGCGCCGTTGCGATCTGCCGCCGCGCCTGCTGGTCAGCCCCGGACGCGACTGGGCCGGCGGACTCGTCGGTGACCGACCGTGCCAGCTCGAGCGCGGCTTCGAGACGGTCGCCGGCCGGGGTCTGCGGCAGCGCGATCTGACCTTCGGCGTACAGCTCCGCCAGGTGCGCGCTGTGCTCCAGGTCGTCGTCGGGCACCGTCACGGCTTCGGCGCGTCGGGATCGGCCGAACGCGAGGCCGACGCCGCCGGCGACACCGACGACCGGCAGCGCCCACACCAGCCATCCCAACCCCGATGACGGCGGGGACAGCAGGATCCAGTCGCCGTAGCGCTGGACGAAGTAGCCACGGATCTCCGCGTCGGTCCGCCCGTCGGCCAGCTGCTCGGCGATGATCGCACGCATGCTCTGGGAGATGGGCGCGTCGGAGTCGGCCACCGACAGCCCCTGACAGGTGGGACACCGCAGCGTCACCGCGATCGCGTTGACCCGGTCCTGCGCCGTCATCGGGGCCGGCTGCACCGCCTGCCACAACCCCGACCCGGCCAGACCCAGCAGGATCGTGGCCGCCGCTGCCACGAGCAGGCGGCGGGTCACCGGCCCTCCAAAAGCGGTCCGACGGCCTCGACGATCCAACCCTCGGTCAGCTCACCAATCCGCTTGGCCCGGATGCGGCCGTCGACGTCGACGACGAACGTCTCGGGCACGCCGAAGGTCCCCCACTCCACCGCCCAACGCCCCTCGGGATCCAGCACGCTCGGATAGGGCAGCGCACCAAGTTCGTCCATGAACGCCCGGGCGTCCGCCAGGCTGTCCTGGGTGTTGATGCCCACGAACTGCACACCAAGCGGCGCCAGGACACGGGCCGCCTCCTGCAGCACCGGATGCTCCCGGCGGCATGGCACGCACCACGACGCCCACACGTTCACCACGACGATCTGGCCGGCGTGGTCGGCGAGGTCGAAGGTGCCGCCCTCCATGGTGGGGCCCCGAAGGGGCGGGGCGGGCTGGTCCATCAGCACCGTGTCGACGACCGTCGGGGCACGGCCGAACCCCGTGCCCAGCACCGTCACGGCCGCCACAGCCAGCACCAGCACGACGGCGAACCACGGCCAGCGCCGCCTCCTCGGGGTCACGGGTTCCTCCACATCGGCCGCCTGCACGTCGGCACCGTCGCAGGGTTCGGTCACGTCGGAACCCCCTGCGGCTGGCTGACGGCGGTCGGCGTCGGGGACCGGTCGGAGCCACGGCGGCCGGGCCAGGCGGCGACGACGGCGCCCAGGACCATGACGCCGGCGGAGACCCACAGCCACAGCACCAGCGGGCTGATGATGAGCCGGATCGTCGCCTCGGTGCGATCATCGTCGACGGAGGTGATGAGCAGGTAGGCGTCCTCTGCCAGGCGGGTGCGGACCGACGGCGTCCCGATGGCCTGGGTGGCGGCCGGGTAGAAGCTGAGCGCCGGCGCGTACACCCCCAGGTCACGTTCCCCGTCGGCGATGGCCACCTGCGCGGTGATGCTCATCTTGCGGTCGGTGCGTCGCGGGGTGATGCCCTCCAGCGTCGCGGTGTAGCTGCCGACGGTGAAGGACTCCCCGACCTGCAGCGTCTGCTGACCTTCGGTGCTGTAGGAGGAGGAGGCGGCGATCGCGATCGCGGCCATGACCACGCCGGCGTGGACCACCAGTCCGCCGTACAGCCGCCGCCGGCGCAGGAGGGTGGCCGCCAGCGCCCGCAGCGGACGCAGGTCGGTGCTCGCGCGTGTGGCCTGCCAGCCTGTCACCACCCGGTCGATGATGGTGCCCAGGACGAACACGCCCAGGCCCACCGTCATGACGGGCGCGATGCCACGCAGCCCCGCGGCGCCCATCCCGGCGATGGCGAGCAGGCCGACGGCTGTCGGCAGGGCGAGTCGCCGGCCCAGGCTGCGGAGGTCCGCCGCACCCCAGGGCACCAGGGGGCCGATGCCCATCAGCACCAGCATCGCAAGCGCCAGGGGGATGGCCATCCGGTTGAAGTAGGGGCTGCCGACGCTGACCCGCTCCCCGTTGACCGCCTCGACCAGCAACGGGAACACGGTGCCGATCATCACCGTGAAGGCCAGCCCGACGAGGATGACGTTGTTGCCGAGGAACACCGACTCGCGCGACAGCGCCACCTCCATGCGCTCGACGGGCCCCAGCCGGTCGGATCGCCAGATGAACAGTCCCGTGACGGCGACGAACACCACGGCCAGGAACGCCAGCAGCGCCGGGCCGATGGCGGATTGGGAGAAGGCGTGGACGCTGGCGACCACACCGCTGCGGGTCAGGAAGGTGCCGAGCAGCACCAGTAGGAAGCTGGAGACGGCCAACGACAGGTTCCACACCCGGAGGGTGGCGCGGCGCTCCTGGACCATCACTGAGTGGATCAGAGCGGTGGCGGTGAACCACGGGAGGATCGAGGCGTTCTCCACCGGGTCCCACGCCCAGTACCCGCCCCATCCGAGGACCTCATAGGACCACCAGGCGCCCAGCATGACGCCGGCGGTGAGGAAGGTCCAGGCGGCCAGGGTCCAGCGCCGCGTGGCGATCAGCCACCCCCGTCCGGTCCGGCCGGTGATCAGGGCGGCGACGGCATAGGCGAAGGGGACGGTCAGCCCGACATAGCCGAGGTAGAGCATGGGCGGGTGGATGCCCATCAGCGGGTGGTCCTGCAGCAGCGGGTTGGGCCCCGGCCCGTCGGTGGGGACTGGGGAGACCGGGTGGAAGGCGTTGCCGGCGAACAGGGCCAGCCCGAAGAAGAACACCGCCACTGCGCACAGCACCGCCATGGCCCACGGGTGCAGCGTCAGCGCCCGCGGGTGGACGTGGCGCATCACCAGCACCGCATAGCCCGACAACACCAGCAACCACAGCAGCAGCGATCCCTCCAACGCCGCCCACAGGCTGATGACGGTGTAGTACAGCGGCACGGCCCGGGCACCGTTGTCGGCGACGTAGCGGACGCTGAAGTCGTTGGTGACCAGGGCCCACACCAGCACCCCGCAGGCCGCCGCGGCGGCCGCCAACATGACCACGGTCAGCCGTCGGGCACGGCGGTCGAAGCGGCCGTGGCGGGCCGCGAACACCCACCAGCCGGTCGCGGCGATGGCGGCCACGAACCCGAGGGAGAGGGCAGCGGTGCCGAGGAGATTGTTCACCGGCGGGCCCCTGCAGAGTAGGGCGGCGGCGTGTCGTCTTCGCCATCGGGGGCGCTGTACTCGTTGGAGTGCTTGACGATGAGCAGGTCAGAGCGGAACACGCCGGTGTCGTCGAGGGATCCCTCGACCAGCGCGCCCTGGCCCTCCTGGAACACGCCAGGCGGGTCCCCTCGGTGCACGACGGAGACCTGGCTGACGCCGTCGGTGAGGACGAAGTGCACGTCCTGCCCTCGACGTGCCACCGACCCGATCTGCACCAGACCGCCCAGCCGCAGGCGGCCGGCGTCCGCCGACAGGGTCGTCACCTCTGAGGGGCTGCGGTAGTACACCAAGCTGTCGTCCAACCCCGAGGCGGCCAGGAGGCCGATGGCGGCGACGGCCATGACGGCGACCAGCAGCAGCCGGACGCGTGGGCGGACCGTCATCATCGGTCGCCCCTGACGGTCCACCAGGCGTACGCCGCCCACACTGCAATGGTGAGGCCGTAGCCGGCCACCACCCAGATCCACCCGTTCACCGCAAAACCTTCCTGGTGACGGTCAGCTCGACCTGCGGCCGCTGCGGACCATGGTCGATCCGCGTGGCGGTGGGTTGCCCGGCGCTGTCGTGGTCGGCCAACACCTGTACCCGGCGCAGGTGGATCCAGGTGGCCGCCAGGGTGAAGGCGGCCACGCCGGTGAGCAGGGCCGCCAGCATCAGCGGGTGGATGTCGGCTGCCGGGCCGCCGGGGCGCAGGACGGTTGGGGGCTGGTGCAGCGTCCGCCACCAGACCACCGAGAAGTGCACGATCGGGACGTTGACGAATGCGGCGACGCCGACGACGGCGGCCCGCCGGGCCCCGGCGTGGGGGTCACCGCCGCGCCGGCGGATGCCCAGGTAGCCGAGGTAGACCACCAGCAGCACGACGGTCGTGATGAGGCGGGGTTCCCAGGCCCACCACACGCCCCACACGGGTCGCCCCCACAGGCTGCCGGTCACGATGGCCAGGCCGGTCAGGCCGACCCCGAGCTCCGCTGCGGCTTGGGCGTGGCGGTCCCACCGCAGCTCTCGGCGCAGCAGGTAGCCGACGCTCGCCAGCAGCACCACGGCGAAGGCGAGGTAGGCGACCCAGGCTGAGGGGACGTGCACGTACATCAGGCGCTGGGCCTCGCCCTGTACCGCGTCCGGGGGCGCGAGCGCCAGACCGAGGACGGCGGCGGCCGCACCGGTGACGCCGGCGGCAGCCCCCAGCACGCGTGTGGCTCCAAGGGACACGTTCACTCCTCAAGCAATGTCGGATAGACCGCCCAGGCCACCGCCAGACCAGCGAGGTCATAGGCCCCGAGCAGTGCGAGCCATGGTCCGGGATCGACCCCAGGCATTCCCGCCTGGGTGCCCGCGAGCAGCGCCGGCAGCCCGGCGGGCAGGATCAGCGCGGCCAGCAGGCCGCCGCCACCACTGCCGCTGCCGCCCGTGGCGGCGGCCGTGCCGTAGACCACGACCGCACCCGCCAGCCCCAGAGTTCCCAGCACTGCGGCCGGCAGCGCCGCCGCCGCAAGCTCGGCGTCGAGCACCACGATGGTCAGTGCGGCGGTGAGGGTCCAGGTGCCGGCCAGCCACAGCCAGGTGACGGCCAGCTTGCCCCACAGCAGCGCAGCGGGGCCGACCAGCCCGCGCAGCAGGTCCCAGCAGCCATCGTGCTGCTCGACCTCCGCGACCGTGCGCGACAGCGGGGACGCCAGCAGCAGCACGACGAGCCAGGGCAAACCTGGGGCGACGGCATCAAAGACCGACGGGACGGGGCCGAATGCCAACCCGGCCAGCAGCACCCCGGCCACCGCGAACGGGCCCACCACACCGCTGAGGTGGCGGCCCGACGCCTCGATGACCAGGTCGCGGCGGGCAACGGCCAGCGCCATCGCCAGGCCGGTCATGCCGCCCCCGTCGGTGACGAGGAGACCAGGCGGACCTCGGCATCGCAGTGCCCGTCCAGCCAGCGACGGGCGTGCGTGGCGACGAGGACGGCGCACCCGCGACCGGCCAGCACCTCGATGACGGTGCCGGCACAGCGGCGCGACGCCTCGTCGAGGTGGGCGTCGGGTTCGTCCAGGCAGGCCACTGCAGGGTCGGCGGCGACCACCACCGCGAGCGCCACACGGGCCCGCTGACCGGCCGACAGCTCGCCCACCCTGCTGCTGCACAGCTCCGCCAGTCGGGTCACCGCAACGGCCTCGTCCGCGTCACCACCGCCGAGGGATGCGGCGAACGCCACCGCCTGACCGACCGTCTGGGCCGGACGCGCGCCACCACCCGCCCGAGCGTACAGCGCCGGCGTCCGCCCGCGGCGGACGCCACCGGACGGCTGCAGCAAGCCCGCGGCGATCCGCAGCAACGTGGTCTTGCCCGACCCGTTGGACCCGGTGACAGCGCAGACGGTGCCCGGTGACAGGCGAAGGGTGAGGGGTGCGAGCGCCTCGACGTGCCCGTAGCTGCGTCGCACGCCCTCGAGCGCGAGCGCGAACGCGTCGTCTGCGCCCCTGAGCGGGACGTGGGCTGTGGCGGGGGTCAGGGGGATCGTTGGCATGAGGTGGCGCACGGGTCGCAGTTGCGTGGCTGACGTCAGCCGAGTTGGTCAACTATGCGCGGTCGTAGTGTAGGGCGGTGCTGGGCCGGCCGCGAACCGTGGAAGACGACTGGGTGCGCGGGTTCAGCCGTCGGTCGTGATGTCGGGGGGCGGTCATGACGCCCGCATCCCGTGGCCGCCGAATCGGTTGCGCAGCGTCGCGATCGCCTTCATGGCCGGGGAGTCCGGCTGCCGGGATGCGAACCGGGCGAACAGCGCCGCGCTGATCGCGGGGACCGGGACGGCGTTGGCGATCGCCTCCTCCACGGTCCACCGTCCCGCACCTGAATCTTCCGCGTATCCGCGCACCGAGGCCAGTCCGGGGTCATCGGCCAGAGCGTCGGCCAGCAGGTCCAGCAGCCAGGACCGCACCACGCTGCCGTGTCGCCACACCTCCAGCGAGGCGTGCACGTCGATGTCGAGGTCAACCGCGGTCAGCAGCTCATACCCCTCTGCGTAGGCCTGCATGAGTGCGTACTCCACGCCGTTGTGAACCATCTTCACGAAGTGTCCGGTGCCGGCCGGACCGACGTGCGCGAAGCCGTCGTCAGTGACGAGCGCTTCCACGATCGGTCGTAGGTGGTCGATGTCCGCCCCGTCACCGCCGGCCATGATGCAGTAGCCCTCGCTCAGTCCCCACACGCCGCCGGACACGCCCGCGTCAACGAAGCCGACGCCCAGCCGCGCGAGCAGCTCAGCGTGGCGCATGGAGTCACGGAAGTGCGAGTTGCCGCCGTCCACGACCAGATCCCCATCAGACAGCAGTCGCGCCAACTCCTCGACGGTGGCGTTGGTCGGCCCGCCCGATGGGACCATCAGCCACACGACCCGACGTGCTTCACCATCCAAGGCCGCCACCGCCGCCGCCAGCGAACCGACATCGGCCCGGTCGGGGTCACGGTCGTAGCCCACCACCTGGTGGCCGGCCCGTCGCAGCCGCTCGGTCATGTTCGCGCCCATCTTGCCAAGCCCGACCATCGCGATCTTCATGTTCGTGCCTTCGGTAGGCCGCTGCTCCACGGCGTGTCGATCTTGACCTCGCATCGTCGCAGGGCGGACAACCGGCGATGACGTCGTTGGCGGCCGCTCACGATGAGGCCCTGCGTGCAACGCCGATCACATGTGGCGCCGGTGGCAGCGGGATCCGCGTCTCGGGGAAGCGGAAGGCCGCGATGTCGTCGATGACGAAGCCGGCCGCTTTGATCGCGGCCACTGTCCGGCGACTGGTGTGGCAGCCCCCAGCCAGGTATGGCCACACGTGATCCACCGCACGTTGCACCGATGCCAGGCGCGGTTCGTGTGCACGTACGTACTCATAGAAGCGCAGCTCTCCACCGGGTTGCAGGATCCGGTGCAGCTCGGCGAGCGCCACCGATTGGTCTGGCACCGAGCACAGCACCAGCGACGCGACCGCGGCGTCAACGCTGCCGTCAGCCGCAGGCAACGCGTCGGCAAGACCGTCGACGACGGTGATCGGGACCGCAGCGGACTGCGCAGCACGTATCGCTGCGCGACGCAGCCGCGGCTCCGGCTCCACGGCAAGGACCCCATCGACGCCCGGCGGGTAGTGGGCGAAGTTCAGGCCGTTGCCGGCGCCGACCTCGATGACCCGGCCGTGCAGGTCTGCCAGCAACCGCCGGCGATGCTCAGCGTTGCCATGCTGTTCCATGCGGCGGCTGAGACGCTCATAAACCCGGGCGAATACGGGGTGGGAGACCATTGAATTCCTCTTCATCCGAACGGCTGCAGGTTCGGCGGTGCGAGCGTGCGGCGTGCGGCGGGGAGCTGTCGGCCGTCAGGACTGCACGATCCGGGTGAGTGCCCAATCGGGGTAGGCAGCCGGTAAGTCGTGCCCGGCGGTGGGGTGCCGTGCGGTGTCCACACAGTCGTAGACCGTCTCCAGCTGAGCGGTACGGGCGGCCACGGGGACCGGGTCATCGGCCCCGTCGGCTAGGAGCATTGGGACCCCCCGGGCATCGAGTTCGCCGATGGCCGCTTCCCAGTCACCGCGGATGATCAGGCCTTCGATCCCGCCGAGGTAGGCGTCCCACGTGTGCAGGACCCCGTGGCGGGCCAGCCGCACCGGCCACTGCGGCGACACCGCGGTCCACAGCCACTGCGCCGTGCTGCGGTACTCGCACATCAGTGCACAGCTTCGCTGCGCGATCCTGGTGTTCAGCGCGAAGAACCGCTCCAGCGTGCCGATCTCGGCGATGTGGCGCTCCGCCTCTGCACGATCGGCGTACAGCGGGGCGCAGAACGCCACGACCCGCACCGTCTCTGCACGCCGGGCTGCCCAGTGCAGGGCCGCCAGCGTGCCCATGGAGTGTCCGACCACGGTCAGTGGCCGGCCATCGAGCCTCAAGTCGGCCAGCATCTCGTCGAGCGCGTCGAGGTGGGCCTCACGGGAGAAGTCCGTCCGGCTGACGTCCATCGAGGCGCCGAACCCGAGCAGATCGGGGACCACGACCTCAGCATGGGCCGCGAGGGCGTCGTAGCCGCCGCCCCACCAGTCACCAGAGGCGGTCAGACCGTGCAACAGCACAACCACTCTCTCCCGCTCGCCCGTGCCGAGCCGTCGCACCGCCAGCGGGCCGGCCAGGGTGCGGCGGCCCGACGGTGGCGTCCAACCTCGCACCGCCGGGGAGGTGGTGTGCCGCCACATCCACGTCGCAGCCGCCGATGAAGCGACGGCAGCGGTCCGCCTCATCCCGCCGGTCCGGACCGAACGTCCAGGTGCCGTGTCAGCAGGTCGCGCAGCTCGGCGGCCTCGATCGCGCCGGTGTGTCGATAGACGATCTTGCCCGCTTCGTCGATCAGCAAGGTGGTCGGCATGCCGAACCCGCCAACCTCGGTGAAGTACTCGGCCAGCGGATCACGCGCCTGATCGTAGGTGACGTCCAGCTCTTGGAGGAACTCGAGCGCATTCTCCTCGTTGTCCTGCACGTTGATGCCCAGGAAGGTCACCTGGCCGGCAAGCTGCCGGCTGGTGTCGCGCAAGACCGGCATATCGGTGACGCATGGTCCGCACCACGTCGCCCAGAAGTTCACCAGCATCGGGGACCCCAGGTAGTCGGACAGGTCGACGTCCGCGCCCGGGCCGAGGGAGGGGAGGACCTGTGCGGGCAGAGACGTCGGCGCGTCCTCCCCAGCCGATCCCAGCCCACCGGTGAGCAAACGATCCTCCGCGAAGACGGCCCCCACCCCGCCATCCCGTCCGAGGCCGGCGAGGACGCCCACGCCGACCGACACGGCCACCAGCACCACCGCCGCTGTGAGCCGCCATTTCCGTCGGCGGTCGACGTGGTCCGCGACCGGCGCTGACTCATCGTTGAGAAGACCTGGCGACACGCCGGGTCACACCTGCGGCTGGCGGCGGCTCTGCAGCTGTGCGGCCACGGCTGCCTGCTGCGCCTCAAGCTCGCGGAGTCGACCCTCCAAGACCGCGTCTGAGGCAGCAGGGACAGCCCCGTCGGGCGCCTCGTCCTTCTGACCCGAGCCGGGCATCATCATCTTAATCATGACCACCATCGACAGCGGACAGATGGCCAGGAACAGCAGCGGCAACGCCGCGACCAACCACTGCGGAGCGAGCACCCAGATGCCCACGGCAGCGGCGGCCAGCCCGGCCATCACCCTGAGGTTCAGGCACATCTTGAGCAAGTTCATCATCTAGATCTCCAGCCGTCGGACAGACTCACACCCATCAAGTTACTATATCTCGTAGTAACTCATGCTCAGTGGGACGCCCAGAAGGCCACAGCAGGTGAGTGAAGGGCCGACCACGCTGACGCTGGGACCCCCCGCCACCGTCGATCGTGCGGCGGGCTCCATGGGAGCGGTCGCGCTAATGTGCTCCTCGCTCTCGAGCGATGCGATGATCACTGCCACGTCGTACGTCACGCGGTGCGCCGCTTGGTGCTCGGCCGCCATGCAGCGCACGATGGCGGACGAGACGCAGTGATCACATACTACTGGTCGTCATAGACGGCCGACGACTGTCGGTGTCCTCGGTGGATGGACAAACGACGGACAGCAGCGCGTTCCGGGGCGGGTCGGTGATCGCGGCCGTGGTCGCCTGGACGATCGCGTTGTTCGCCCCGTGCTGGCATCTCGGTGATGCTGCCGGCGCACTTCGTCGGCTCGCTGCAGAACCGTCGGGTCATGACAGCGATGACGTTCGTGTTCGCCGCCGGGATCGCCACCGTGATCATGCCGATCGCACTCGGCGCAGCGGCGCTGCGCCAGCTGTTCCTCACCGAGCACAGGACGATCTACGTCGTCGACGCCAGCCAGATGCTGCTCGCCGTCTTCAGGTTGTTGGGCGGGCATCACGCTGCCGATGACGGACATCGGGCGGCAGCGGTCCGTGAACGGTCTACACGCTGGGGGTGTTCTCCGGTGCCGCCAGCCGATGCTGTGCCTTGGCCGCCTGCGCGGCACCGGGCCCGATCGCTGAGAGCGGGGCGGGGCTGGAGGAGGCGACGGTGGCCAACGCCGTGGGAGGCGATCTATGAGGCCAATGTGTCTGCCACGGTGGGTCGGAGGGAGGCACGATCACCGACCCTCCCCCGCGACACAATCAGGCGGGCCACACCTGGCCAATGCCGACTGCGTCCTGCTGGAGATCATCGCCGCCGGGGCGCCCGATCGGCCCGGGCTGCCCGACGACGTCCCGACGATGTCACCCTTCGCCGAGGAGTTGGACGCCTACGACCGCCGCGCGGGTCCTGGAGTTCATCAGGGTCCTGGTGGACCGAGGAGCAGCGGGCGTCCCAACGACAGACCATCGCGCAGATCTGCGAGGCACCCTCCAGCTGACCTCGATCAGATGAACGCCTCATCGCGCCACGAGCCCACGGCACACCGGTGACTCCACACGGCAGCCCCTTCAGCCATCCAAACCCATGCATGAGCAATGGCTGCGCCACCTTCGTCGACACGACCTTGACAGAGCTACAGCCGCTAGTCGACCGTCGACGCGTCGCAACCCCAGGCCCCGGCAGGGAAGTCGACCCGCCCGGCCGGCCGGCACTCGTCGAAACCATCAGGTACAGTCTACGGCGTTGCGTAGTAGCACTGGTGGGCCTGGAGGTAATCCTATAGCGGCGCGGACGAGGAGAGACATCACATTCATGCGCCATGCAGCGGTTGCGACCGCCGGTGGTACCGCACTCGCCCTGTTCTGGGCCTCGCGTCCAGGGTGGTCGCCCGACATGCGCCTATGGAAGGCCGTGGGCGACGCCGCACTCGTGCTGTTGCTCGTCACAATGGCAGTGGGCCCGCTGGCTCGACTGTGGCGGCCCGTCGGGCGGGCACTGCCCTGGCGGCGGGAGACCGGCATCTGGTTCGGGGTGCTCGCCACCATTCACACCGTGCTCATCCTCAATGGCTGGGCACGCTGGAGCGTTCTGCGGTTCCTCGGGTACGAGCTCGTTCCCCAGCTGGGGCGAACCGCGCGCATGGAGCCCGGCTTCGGCTTGGCCAACCTCGTCGGTCTGGTGGCACTCCTGTGGGCGGTGGCCTTGGCAGCGACCTCTTCCGACTACGCATTGCGGCGGCTGGGCCCATCAGCGTGGAAATGGCTGCATAACGGCGCCTACGTGGTGTTCTACCTCGTCGTCCTCCACACGGGTTACTTCCTGTTCTTGCACTACACCGCATCGTTCCACAAGGAAGTCCCGCCACCGGACTGGTTTCGCTTCCCCTTTATCGTCGGGGTGGTAGTGGTCGTAGCACTGCAGATGGCGGCCTTCGCAGGGACCGTGCGCAGGCGCCGTGACCGCCAAGGTGGGCCTGGACGTGATGAACAGATCGGCGCCGAGGTTGCTGCCGCTGGCCGCTCGCGTCCGTCCGGGGTGCGATCGCCTCAGATCCGGACCGCTGCTACCCGCCGACGAAGTCGGTGAGCTTGACCACGCCCCCAGGCTATTGCCGGACGACGACACATCTTGGTCGTACGTGAGGTGGTCCGGTTGCGCCGCGCCGTCTTGCCCCCCGCGGCTTCTTCGCAGCGGTGGTGTTCGCCTTGGTCGGTCACCTCTTGATGCAGGGACCACCGGATTGGATGGCGTCCACGCACCCTCTGCACCCGAGGTTCGATCCACTCCAACGGCACATGAGCAGGATGCTGCGAACGCTCGTTGTCTACCGGCGGACCTCCAGCGTGCAGCCCGATGACGCGCGCAAACCAACTGCTGCTCCGTCCGCCACAAGATGGGCGTCAGCCGGACCCGTGCTGGCGCTGGCCGGAGGACTGCTCACGTCTGCCGCCTTCCGTCCGGCGGGGCTGGCCGTGCTCGGGTTCTCTGGGATGGTGGCAGGGACCTGGGCGCTCCGACGCGCGCGCGGCTGGCGCGCGGGTGCCCTCGTCGGATTCCTGTACGGGGTGGGATTGTTCGGTTCGTTGCTTGTCTGGAGCCTTCGCTTCGGCATTCCCGCGTACGCAGCGCTGGCCGGCAGCCAAGCGCTGTTCAGCGCCATCCCCGGGGCGTTGGCCGGTTCGGCTTCGAGAGGGCGGTTGGCATGGGTCACGGTCACTGCCGGGTCATGGACACTGGCCGAGGCAGCACGGGCGCGGTGGCCCCTCGGCGGGTTCGAGTGGGGTCAACTCGCGCAGTCGGCCGTGGACCTGCCGGTGCGCGCGGCGGCGGCCGTCATCGGTTCTGTCGGCCTATCAGGGCTGTTGGTGGCCGTGGCGGCTGCGGTAGTCGTGGCCACCGAGCGCGGACGGCCCTCACGGCGCCTTGCGCCGCTTGCCGTTGTGGCGACGCTGCTGGCTGGCATGACGGGGCTCGGGTTGCTGCCGTGGACCGCGCCGAGCGGCACGCTTGAGGTGGCGATCGTGCAGGTCGACCCTCCGTGCCCCGGGCGGACGGCCGTGGATTGTCCGGGTGAACAGGAGGCCAACCTCGAGCAGTTCATACGCTCTTCGGCCACCCTTCCGGACAGTGTCGACCTGCTGCTGTGGGGCGAGGGCGCGCTCAGCGGCCGTTCACCGGCCGACGCCGGCCAAGAGGTGGTCGACCGGATGGGCGCGCTGCCCGCACCGTTGCTTGCCGGCGTCACGTCACCGACAGGCCCGGACGGGTTCTTCAACCGCAACGTGCTCTACGACCTTCAGGGCCGCATGCTCGACAGCTACACGAAACGTCACGCAGTTCCGTTCGGGGAATACGTGCCCGCTCGCAACGTGCTGGGCGGCATCGGTGATGTCGGCCGGCTGGTCCCACGCGACATGGTGCGAGGAACTGAGCCTGGTCGGCTCGCCGCGTCATCTGGACCGGTAGGCACCGTGTCGTCATGGGAGCTGTCATTCTCCCGTGACGTCCGAGACGCCGCGGCAGGCAGCCACGCCGTGGTCACGCTGACAACGCAAGCCACCTACGAACGTGCCCAAGTGTCCGACCAGCTCCTCGCCATCGCGCGCCTGCGAGCCGCCGAACTGGGCAAGCCGATGGTCATCGCGGCCACAACCGGCCGCTCTGCGCTTCTTCCCGCCGGCGGCGGCGACGGTCCGGCGACGCGCTTGTTCGGCAGCGATCGACTGATCGGCTCGGTCACCCTCACCACTGGGCGCACGCCATTCGCCGTCTTCGGCCAGGCGCTCCCCGTGCTGCTCGCCGTCGCGGTCACCGGTGGCGCAGTGCTCGGATCTCGGGACTGCGAAGCAACAACGCGGCTACGAGGTATCCGGCTGCACCGACCAGTACGGTTACGGTTAGCAACACGATCTTCGGCGCACCGGCGGTGATCGGCGTTCGCCAGCCACCCGACCATCAGTGCCACCGGCGCTGCCGCCGCCACTGCCCGCCCGAAAGCACCGGAATGCCGGCGAACAACCCCGGTCGTGGCTCCTGTAGAACGGGGCTCAGGAGTGCGCAGCCGACTTCCTAGGACAACAGGACATAGGCGCCGGCTTCCGATCGCACGGATAGCCGTCGTACCACAAGAGCGGGGGACGCTCCAGGGCTGGAGGCTGCCCTCCATCAGTGGTGAACACCAGCCACTGGCTTACCACGCCAGGCTCGGGGGCCGCAGCCATCAACGACGGCAGCGGTGTCACCGGAAGCAGCTCGACGATCGGCTTGCCGAGGACGAGATAGGCCGAGAGCCGCCCCCGGGCGTTCACGATCATCTCGCACCGGGCGGTCGCGCCCGGTACGCAGTTGGCCGGCACACAGCCGACGCGTTCACGACGCAATGTAGTAGTCTAGCGGCCTTGATGGAGCACAAGTCGTCGCTCATGGTGTGGGGAACCTTCGTGCTGCCACACGTCTTCATCGTGCTGCTGCTTGCCTCCCTGCTCGTCGCCATTGGAGTTCCCCCGGTGCAGCGGACACCGTCGGGTCAGGCTGCGAGGGGCATGGTAGTGGCGGTGGGGGTGTGTGCAGCTTCGTAGTCGGCGGGTGATGTCTGGTCGAGGGCGGAGTGGCGCCGCTG
>NZ_CAXQBR010000078.1 GCF_964222135.1 Euzebya sp. | reverse complement strand
CCGCCGTCCGCCGGTGAGGAGGCGGGCGCCGCGCTGCACGGCCTCGGCGACCCAGGACCGCACCCGGTCGGCGGACTCGTCGTCGCGGAGGGACGCGACCGTGGTGGCGGGGTCGTCGGGGTCGCCGTCGCCCAGCTCGGCGACCGCGGCGACGAGGCGGCGAGCGACCTCCTCGGCGACGTCGCGGTGGGCGATGATCCGCTGCACCGACGTGCACGCCTGCCCGGCGCCGGCGAAGCCCTTCGCGGTGCACGCGCCCACCGCCCGGTCGAGGTCGGCGTCGGCGTGGATGATCACGGGGCTGTTGCCGCCGAGCTCGAGCATGACGTCGCGGATGCCGGCGGCCGCGCGGATGTGCCGACCCGTCTCGACGCTGCCCGTGAAGGTGATCAGGTCGACGTCGGGGTTGGCGACCAGCGCCTGTCCGAGACCGCCCCCGACGACGACGCTGAACCAGGCCGCGGGCAGGCCGGCGGCGAGCAGCAGGTCGCGCAGCGCGAGGGCCGTGCACGGGGTGGCGTCCGGCGGCTTGAGGACGACGGCGTTCCCGGCGGCGAGGGCCGGACCGACCTTGTGGGCCGCCAGGTTGAGGGGCGCGTTGGTCGGGGTGATGGCCGCGACCACGCCGACGGGTTCGCGGAGGGTGAACGCCAGCCGGCCCTCCCCGGCGGCTGCGGCGTCGAGGGGGATCGCCTCACCGGTGATCCGCAGCGCCTCCCCGGCGCTCCACCGCAGCGTCTCGGCGGT
The DNA here is from genome assembly GCF_964222135.1 of Euzebya sp. Classification (NCBI taxonomy): domain Bacteria; kingdom Bacillati; phylum Actinomycetota; class Nitriliruptoria; order Euzebyales; family Euzebyaceae; genus Euzebya; species Euzebya sp. The sequence continues at coordinate 47,469 of NZ_CAXQBR010000078.1, read as the reverse complement.
CCGGGCGACCTCGCCGGCGGCGGCACGGCGGGGCTTGCCCGCTTCGCGGACGAGGAGGCGGGTCAGGTCCTCGGCGGCGTCGTCGACCAGGTCGGCGGCGGTGTCGAGCACCGCGGACCGGCGGTGGGCGGGCAGCGGGTCGGCGAGCGCGGCACGGGCAAGCCGGACCGCGGACTGCACGTCCTCGGCGCTGGCGCGGGCGACCCAGAAGGCGGTGTCGCCGCGGTAGGGGTCCTGGACGGGGAGGAGCGGGCGGTCGGGGGCAGGCCCCTCCCCCACCGCGAGGGCGAACCGCGCGTCGAGCGTGGCCGCGGGGGGTGTCACGCGACCGCTCCGGTTGCCGTTCCGCTCGCCGTTCCGCTGGCCAGGTCGGTGAACTCCTCGGTGCGGACGAAGCGGCGGCGCAGCGCGGCGAGCGGCTTGACCCGGTCGGCGGGGGTCGGGAGGGTGTCGACGACCAGGCACCACGGCCCGGGGGAGGTGAGGGCCTCGTCGATCGTGGTCGTGAAGGCGTCGAGGTCCGCGACGGTCCGGACGGCCGGGATGCCGCAGCCCGTCGCGACGGCGGCGAGGTCGGTGGCCCCGTCGGTCGTGGCCGTGGGTTGGCCGCCGGTCAGCTCGAAGCTGCGGTTGTCCCAGACGATCGTGATCAGGTTCGGCGGGGCCAGCGAGCCGATGCTCGCGAGGGCGCCCAAGTTCATCAGCACGCCGCCGTCGCCCTCCATGGCGACGACGCGTCGGTCCGGACGGCCGAGGGCCACCCCCAGGCCGATGGAGGGAGCCAGGCCCATCCCGCCCCACAGGTAGACGTTCCCCGGGCGGTCGCCGGCGTCGTACAGGTCGTAGGCGGGGTTCCCGAGGGCGGCCACGACGAGGTCGGTGTCGGCCAGGCGGGCGACCAGCTCGGTGACGGCGGCGGCGCGGTCGACGGCCATCAGGCGACCCCTCCCCGGCGTCCCTTGATCATGCCGGCGGTGACGTGCAGGACGACGACCTGGCGTGAGGTGAAGGCGAGCTCGGCGGCGAGGCGCGTCGTCTCCTCCACATCCTCGGCGTCGGTCAGGGGCACGCAGCGGACGGCCATCGCGTCGAGCACCCGTGGCAGCGCCGCGCCGAAGGGGACCTGGGTCGAGACGGTCTCACCCAGTCCGCCGCGCTCGGTGACGACCAGCAGGAGCGGGATGCGCTGGGCCATCGCGACCGACCCGATCGCGTTGAGGCTGTTGCCCATCCCGCTCGCCTGCATCATCAGCGCGGACCGGCGTCCGGCGAGGTTCAGCCCGACGGCGATGCCCACCCCCTCCTCCTCGCGGGTGAGGGGGATCGTGACCAGCCCGTCGCGCTGCTCGGCGTCGGTGACCACCGTCGCGAGCGGCTTGTCGGGGAGGTAGGGCAGGTGGGTGACGCCAGCGGCCTCCAGGCCGTCGAGGAGGGTGGCGGTCCAACTGCGGGGCGGTGCGTCGACTGGTGCGACGAGAGCGGTCATCGATGTCCCTCTGCCGGGGGTGGGGATCCAGACACTCCACCCATCCGAGGGACTTGTCAACGGTATACAAGATACGAGATACCGGATTTTCCACGATGGAAACACCCCCGTCACATCCGAGGGGATGCGGGGGACGTCAGCCGGTCAGGCCGGCGACGTGCTCGCGGTAGAGCCGTTCTGCGGTGGCGCAGTGCCGGCGCATGGTGGCGGTGGCCGCGTCGGCGTCGCCCGCGGCGATCGCGTCGACCAGGGCGCGGTGGTCCTCCCACGAGCGGAGGCCGCGCATCCGCACGACCGGGCTCAGGTACCAGCGCAGCCGCTTCTTCATCAGCGTGGTGACCTCGTCGAGGACCGCGTTGGCCGCGATGCGCCCGACCTCCTCGTGGAACGCGCTGTTCGTGGCGAGGCTGGCCTTGAGGTCATCTCGGGCCATCTGCGCGCTGCCCTGTGCCACCAGATCCCTCAGGATGTCCACGTCGGCCTCGGTCGCGTTCATCGCGGCCAGGCGGGCCGCCTCGACCTTGAGGACGGTCCGGACCTGGAAGAAGTCCTCGATCTCCTTCCGGGTCGGGCGGTGCACGACCGCGCCCTGCCGCGGTCGCAGGTCCACCCAGCCGGAGTGGGCGAGCAGGGTGAGGGCCTCGCGGACGGGGTTGCGGCTGACCGAGAGCTGCTCGGCGAGCTCCGCTTCGAGCAGCCGGGCGCCGGGCGCGAGGGTGCCGTCGATGACGAGCTCCTCGAGGGTCTCATAGACCCGGTCGCGGAGCACGGGCGACTGCTCGAGGGGCGGGATGCGGACCTCGCTCACGGCAGTACCTCCTCGCGCTGACGTTCGACGGGAGGGACCCCCCGTTGCTGACGTATCAGGTATACGCGATGCGGGCGGCGGAGGTGGGTCGGGTCACACGCGCAGCAGCGTGATGAGCGCCGCGACGGCGAACAGCACCCCCGCCGCGGGCAGGCAGCGCCGCAGGACGGTCCCGAGCACGTCGGGGTCGCCGATCGTGGTCGCGCCGATGAGGATCACGACGGGCGCCACCGCGTTGCCGACGTTGCCCCCGACGGTCTGGGCGGCGAGCAGGACGGTCGGCGCGACGTCGAGGCGCTCGGCGATCTGCAGCTGCAGCCCCGCGAAGAGCGCGTTCGACGTCGTGGTGGATCCCGTGATGAACGAGCCGATGCCGCCCACCACCGGCGACAGGGCCGGGAAGGTGCCACGGGCCACGCCGGCGATCCCCTCGGCCAGGACCGCCACCATGCCCGTGTCCGCCATGACCGTGGCGAGGACGGCCAGGCTGGCGATCGACGTCGAGCTCTTCGGCAGCGACGCGAGCCACGGCCGGAGGATGCGGTTCCCGCCCGGGCCGAGGAGCCCGACGGCGCGGTACGTCAGGTACCCCAGGGCCGCGGCCAGGGCGACGTAGGACCCCGGGTGGCCGAGCAGGGCGATCGGGGTGTAGTCGGTGACCGCGGCGTTGACCCACCCGAGGCCCGTCGCCGTCTCGCCGAAGCCGGGCGCGACGAGCAGGTTGGCTCGGACCCAGCTGCGCGACGCCGGGACGAGGAACACCGGGAGCGCCGTGAGGAGCAACCAGAGGTAGGGGGCGAAGGCGGCGATCGAGGTGGTCGCAGAGGTCCGCTGCCCCTCGTCCAGGACCGGGTGGTCCGCGCTGGCACCGAGGATCGGTCGCGTGCGCCGATCGGCTCCGCGGAGCGACGAGAGGACGAGGACGGTGGCCAGACCGACCGTGCCGGCGGCGAGGCTGGCGACCGCGGGGACGACGAGGGCCACGCCGACGAGCGCACCACCCATGGCCGCGCCGGCGACGACGAGCATGCGCAGTCCCTCCCGGACCGCGGCGAGACCGCCGTCCAGCCACAGCACCAGGGCGCCCGCGACCACGCAGTGGATCGCGAGCGCCGTCGAGGCGAGCAGCGCGAACGCCGTCTGGTCGGCCAGCCCGAGCTCCGCGGTCAGGGCGGCCATGTAGAACGACGAGCCCATCGACCCGAACGTGACCGACCAGTGGTAGCCGATGAGCGGGTAGACGACGGCGCGGACCGGGGACCACCCGGCGGCGAGCAGCAGGGGCGCGCTGACCGCGATCGGTGTGCCGAACCCGGCCACGCCCTGGATGAACGAGGGGAGGACCCAGGCGAGGAGGAGGAGGCGCTCGCGACGCCGGGGCAGGAGCGCGGCGACGGTCCGGCCGATCTGCTCGAGACCGCCGGCGCGGGCCACGCCGTACAGGAGCAGCGCGGGCCAGACGACGCAGAGGATCCAGAGCCCGAGCCACAGGCCCTTCCCGACCGCCACGCCGAGGACCGCGCCGCCGGCGTCGAAGGCCGTCACCCCGATGACCGCGGTGAGGACCGCGACGGCCAGCGCGGCGTGGTGGGTCGCGATGCGCCGCACCAGCGCGGTGGCGAACAGCACCACGACAGGGGTCGCGGCGAGGAGCCACGTCACGGGCGTGACCGCGGAGGCGTTCACGTCCGGTCGGCGGGGTCCGCGGCGGCGGTGTCGCGGTACAGCTCGGCGGTGGCGCGCGTGTGGTCCCGGCTGACCTGCGCGGCGGCGCCGGTGTCGTGGGCGTCGAGGGCATCGATGAGCCGGGCGTGCTCCTCCCAGGACCCCGCGCCGCGGGCGGTGGCGACAGAGCTGAAGTACCACCGCAGACGCTTCTTCATCAGGGCGAGGACCTCGTCGAGCACCCGGTTGTCGGCGACCCGTCCGACCCGCGCGTGGAACGCGGCGTTGGCCGTGGACATCCCGGCCGGATCCTCCGCGGCGACGCTGACCCACCCGTCCGCGAGCAGACCTCGGAGGTCCGCGACGTCGCCGGGCGTCGCCTTGACCGCGGCCAGCCGCGCGGACTCCTCCTCGAGCGCCCCGCGGACGGTGAAGAAGTCGTCGACCTCCTTCGCCGTCGGGGTGTGGACGACCGCGCCGATGCGCGGCCGCAGATCGACCCAGCCCGAGTGGGCCAGCATGGTCAGCGCCTCGCGGACCGGGTTGCGGCTGACGTCCAGCTGCTCGGCGAGCTCGCCTTCGAGCAGCCGGGAGCCCGGCGCGAGCGTCCGGTCGATGATCAGCTCCTCGAGGGTCGCGTAGACCCGGTCGCGGAGGATCGGCGGCTGCTCCAGGGGGTGCAGGCGGCCCATCACGATCCTCCCGTCGCGGGCACGGTGGTCGGCGCGGCCGTGCGGAGGTGCGCCACCCGCAGCATCCCCGCCGCCACCAGGCCCCACGCGGCGGTCGCGCCCCACCCGACGGTGTAGGACCACCGGTCGACGACCAGCCCGAAGGCCAACGGCGCGAGCACCCCTCCGACCGAGGAGCTCGAGAGCACGAGGCCGGTGATCGTCCCGGGCGCCGCGGTCAGCAGACGCGTGACCGAGAGGTAGAACAGGCCGTTGTAGCCCCACGCGCCGGCGGCGACGACCAGCGCGCCGGCCACGACCGGTCCGGGTCGCGACAGGGCCAGCAGGACGAAGCCGAGGCTGCCGACCCCGAGCATCGCCGCGACCATCCCGAGTTGGTGGCCGCTGCGCCGGTCGGCCACCAGCCCGACGGTGAGGCGCGAGGCGACCGCGAGGGCGCTGGCCGCGGAGAGCACCAGTCCGGCTGTCGCCGGGGACAGACCGGCCTCGACGCCACCGTCGACCACGAACGTGGCGAACACCTTCACCGCGCCGAAGCCGAGCGCCGCGCCGATCAGCAGGGGCACCCGCACCGACCGGTCGAGGGTCGGCCGGGCGCCGGCGGCGCGCGGGCGGTCGGATGCGACGGGAGGCGGTGTCCGGCCCTCGCTCGCGTCCTCCGCGGGCGATCGGAGGAGGTGGACCAACAACAGGACGGTGGCGACGGCCGCGACGGCGTAGGCCCACCGCCACCCCACCGTCAGCGCGATGGCCGGCACGGCCAACCCGCCCTGCAAGCCCGCGATCGGCTTGGAGGACTGGTAGATGCCGAAGACGAGCCCCTGGCGGCGCTCGCCGACGACCCGGGAGAGCAGCCGGCTGGCCGCCGGTTGGCCGAGGGCGTTGGCGACGCCCGCCAGCGACAGCGCGACGGTCAGGCCGACGACGTCGGTGACGAGCGTGGCGAGGAGGACCGAGCTGGCGAGCGCGATGCCGGTCGCGATCCGCAGCGCGGCCGCGGCGCCGATCCGGTCCGCGCGTCGCCCGAGCGATCGGGAGCAGAGCGCCTGGGCGGCGACGAAGGCCGACATGGCGACGCCGATCGCGCTCACGTCGAGGGCCAGGTCCTCGCGCAGTTGGGTGACCATCCCGCCGGTGAGGAACACCGGCAGCACGCAGACGACGACGACCGCGGTGGCCACCACCGTCGGGCCTGCATCTCGTCGACCGGACATGCGGGACATGCTACGCGTCCTCGGCATGTCGTATACATCATGCACGCGGTCCCGCGACGACCGTGGACGCGGAGGTCAACGAGGTCGGCGCACCACGACACCCTCGAACCGGCCGAAGTCGGTGTCGTAGCTGACCACGTCCGCACCGTGCTCCACCGCCAGGGCGGCCAGGTGCGCATCGTTGACGAGGTTCCCGCCGGTCCCGACCTCTGCGAGGAGGCCGGCCAGGACCGTCACGTGGCGTGTCGTGGGCTCGACGACGACCGCCGCCGGGTGTGACACCCAGGCCTCGACCTGGGCCAGCGCCTCCGCGACCGGCAGCGGCGAGGGGAACAGCCCGATCTTGGTCGACAGCCGCACGAATGCCAGGAGCGCGATCCAGGCGAACCCCACCGGACGTCCGGCGTTGAGCTCGCCGTCCAACCAGTCGGCCGCCTCGGCGTGGTGGGGCGCATCGGCGTTGACGGCGTAGAGCAGGACGTTCGCGTCGACCAGGGTCACTTGCCGACCCGCATCCGACGGATGAGCTCCTCATCCTCGAGCTCACCGGCGATCTGGAGGGCCCGGTCGAGGTTCACGGCTGGCGTGCCCATGGGGACCGCACGCGTGCGGAACGGCTCGGCGGGGCTCGGCGACCTGGTCAGCCCTGCTCGGATGGCGCTGTTCACCGCCTCCTTGAACGTCACCCCGCGCCGTCGCATCTCCTGGCGCACGAGCGCTGCGGTGTCGGGATCGAGCGTGATCGTGGTGCGCACGGACGCATCATAGCATCACGATCGCTGCATCATGATGCACCGGCATGACCGCCATGAACGTCGAGGCCGTCGTCCAGGAGGCCATCACCTCGGCCCTGTCCGATGCGGACGGCCCCGACCCGTCGTGCCCGGACGGGGTGCTGACGGCTGGCAGCCGGCGGTTCTAGGATCCGACCACGAGCGACCTCCGGTGGAGGGAGGGTCAGCGGTGGCGGTGGGACGCACAGCCGGGACAGGAGCACGAGGGCAGGGCTGGACCAGGCCCGACTGGGAGTACCCGGAGTACCCCGACGGGTCGGTCGTCGAGGTGCGGGTGCACGGCGTGGGCGGGGCGACCCCGCAGGACATGACCGGGGACCTGTCGCCCGTGCTGGTCGGCGGGGACGACAAGGCCGGGTTCTGGCGAGCCCACGACCCGGTCGTCGGCGAGCTCGGCCCGACGCCCCCGGACCGCGACCCCGGCGCCGACCCACCCCTCCACGTCCGCGAGGTCCTCGCCTGGGGTGGTCAGACCTCCGGGTCGGTCCGCCACGCCTTCTGGGTGCTGCTCCTCCCCTTCGCGCTGTTCAACCTCGCCGGGCGGATGCACGCGAGCGACGACGCCGCCCGCCACACCCTCCGCCGTGGTGCCGCCCACCGGGCGGTCTGCCGCGTGCTCGCGCTCACCATGACCCTGGTCGTGACCGGCACGGTCTGCGGGATCGGGATGGACCTGCTGGCCCTGCAGTGCGGTGGGTTCGGCGCCGCGTGCCTGGGGGGCACCGAGGGCGCGCCGGTCTGGCTGGCCCCGTTCCGGCTGTTCGCCGACGACGTCCTCGGCCGCCTCGGCGTGGCCGCGGTCATCGCCGCCGCGTTCGTCATCGGGCTGTGGCGCGCCGGGCGCTACGCGACGATCCAGCTGGAGGGCACGCCGCCCACCGGCCGCCCATCCGCGGGGGACGCCGAGCCGACCGCGTTGACCGACCCGCAGTTCTGGAACGGCGCGTGGCCGGCCTCGCGCCTCCGCGCCCTGCACGTCAGCGCCGGCCTCGCCTGGGTGACGGGATCGCTGTCGCTGTCGGCCTGGGCGGTCCTCGGCGACCTCGACGCGGGTGCCGGCACCCGGGCCGCCTGGCTGGCCGCCGCGGTGGCCAGCGCCGCGGTGGTGCTGGCCGCGGGCGTCGTGGTGGCGCTCCCGGCCATCGTCGTCCCGCGGCCGGACCGGCGGCTCGGCAGGGCCCTGACCCTCCTCCGGCTGGGAGGGATGGGCCTGCTCGGCGTGGTGTGCGGCATGACGCTGCTCGACGGGATCGCCGCCGGCGCGCCGGGCTGGAAGGTCGTCGGCCTGGTCGGTGGGGCGGGGTTGGTCGGGTGGTGGCTGCGGCGGTCACGCGCCACTCCGTCGTCGGACACCCCGGAAGCCGTGCCCGCCCCCGACACGCGGGCGTTCGGGCCCAACTGGCGGCTGGCGGTCGGCGGGGTCCTGCTGGGCTGGGGGCTGACGTGGCCGCTCGTGGGCGTGACCGGGGCCTCCGCGTCGTACGCGGCGCCGGCGACGCTGACGAGCGACGGGATGGCGTTCGGACCGTTCGGGGCGAGCCTGTTCCCGGGGGTCTTCGCCGGCCCGTACCTGTGGCTGCTGGCGGTGGCGGTCCTCCAGGTGGTGCTGGTCGCCGCCCTGGCCGTCACGTCGTTCGAGCGGGTCCCCCGCCGGCGGGCGGACCACGGGCCGCTCGACACCGGACCGATCGCCGGGAACCTGTCGGCGGTGACGATCGCGGTGCTGAGCCTGTTCATGACCATGGCGGTCGGCGCGGGCATCCACGCCGCGGTGCTGGACCTGCTCGGCGAGCACGTCCCGCCGAGGGAGGCGGTCGATTTCGCCGGCGACGTCGAGCTCGTCCTGCCGTGGTGGTGGACCGCCACCGCCGTCGCGGTGGTCGTGGTGCTGCTCCTCACCTTCCTCGCGGTCGGGGTGTACGCGGGGTGGGCGGGACGGGAGGCGGACCGTCCCCCGCACGCCGACGTCCGCGCCAACCTGCGCGCCGCCTGGGGCGACGTGCCGCTGGACGACGACGGTGACGCCCGGACGGCCGACATCGGGAAGGCGTGGCTGACCTCGCGGCTGGTGCGCTTCGTGGGGGAGGTGCTCGGCGTCGTCGGCGTCGTGTCGGTCGTCGTGCTGGGTGTGCTCATCGTCGGGCCGTGGGTGCGTCGCGCGGACTGGGGTGCCTGGGGGTGGGTGCCGACCGCGTCGCTGTGGCTGGCGGTCGCCGTCCCGCTGCTGGCGGTGCGGGTGATCTGGTCGGCGACGAGGGACCGGAACCAGCGGCGGGACATCGGCCGGATCTGGGACGTCGCGACGTTCTTGCCGCGGGTCACCCACCCCTTCGCGCCGCCGTGCTACGCCGAGGCCGTCGTGCCGAACCTGCGCCAGCGCATCGAGTTCCTGACCGGGAGCCCCCACGACCTGCGGGTCCTGCTCGGCTCGCACAGCCAGGGGACGGTCGTGGCCGCGGCCGCCGTCGCCCAGCTGGACCCCGCCAGGCGCGACCGGGTGGCCCTGGTGACCTGGGGCAGCCCGCTCGCGATCCTCTACGAGCGGTTCTTCCGCGGCACGTTCACCGACGCGGAGGGGCGGACGCTGTTCGACGTCGTGGAGGGGCGGGTGCACAGCTGGCACCACCTGTTCGGCATGACCGAGCCGTTCGCCTTCCCGTTCTGGACCGTCGACGGCGTCGCCGAGCCCGACCCGGCCGCCCTGGCCCGTGGGTGGCCGCTGTTGACCGGCCTGCCGTCGGTCGCCGCCGTCGACGGCTGCGCGGCGTGCGCCGCGACCGACCTCTCGCCGCCGCGTCGGGTCGAGCTGCTGGTGGCGGATCCGGCGAGGTGGCGGCGGGCGGCCGGGCGGACCGTGCCCGTCCGCGGCCACTCGACCTACGACCACCACCCCGACGTCGAGGACCACCTCCACCACCTCGCAGGGGTGCTGGCGTCACGCGCCGGCGCGACGATGCGGCCTGCGGTGCCCGAGTGAGCGTGGTGCCACCCTCCCCCTCCCGTGCTGCTGCTGACGTCCTCGGACGGATCGGGCTGCCCGCCCCGCTGTCCGAGCTGGCCGCCCGTCGCTGGGACGTCGTGGTGGTCGGTGCCGGCCACAACGGGCTGGCCGCCGCGGCCTACCTGGCCCGGGCCGGCAAGGCGGTGCTGGTGCTCGAGGCCCGCGAGCGCATCGGCGGCGCCTGCACCCTCGAGGAGCCGTGGCCCGGCTACCGGGTCTCGCCGTGCGCCTACCTCGCCGGGCTGCTGCACCCGCTGGTGATCGACGAGCTCGGGCTGGTCGCGCGAGGGTTCCGCTGGACCGCGGCCGAGGGCGGCATGTTCGTCCCCTTCGAGGACGGCTCGTCGGTGCAGCTGTGGGAGGACCACGACCGCTGCGTCGCCGAGCTGCGCCGGTTCGCGCCCGCCGATGTCGACGGGTACCGGGCGATGGGTTCGCTGGTGTCCCGGGCGGCGGATGCGCTCCGCCCGCTGTCGGAGGCCGATGGGTGGCTGGGCGACGTGTGGATCGGCGACGCACCGACCCGCGAGCAGCTGATGGACCGCGTCGACGGCGACCCGGACGTGCACGGGCTGCTGTTCGAGTGGTCCCAGGCTGAGCTCCTCGACCGGTACCTGACCGACGAGCGGCTCAAGCTCGCCCTCATGGGCCAGGGCGTCATCGGCACCAACGCGAGCCCCTTCGACCCCGGGACCGCGTCGATCCACTTCCACCACTCCTCCGGCCGGATCGATCCCGACAAGCCGGGGACGTGGGGCTTCGTCGAGGGAGGGATGGGGATGGTCTCCTTCCTGCTGCACGACGCGGCGGTCGAGGCCGGCGCGGTGGTCGCCGCCGGCGTGCCGGTCGCGGCGATCGACCCTGGCGCGGGGGTGCGGTTGGACGACGGGACGCTGGTGGCCGCACCGGTGGTCGTGGCGAACGCCGATCCCGTCGTGACGCGCCGGCTGCTCGGTGACGCGGCGGAGGAGGGGTGGGCGGCCGCCGTCGAGGCCGTGCCGATCGAGGGGTGCACGGTCAAGGTCTCTCTGGCACTCGCCCACGCGCCGGACTTCACCGCCCGGCCGGGCACCGACGAGCCGCACCACCGCGCCCAGATCAACACGCCGCTGTCGCGGGAGGAGTGGCAGGCCTCCTTCGACGCCGCCCGGTCGGGCCGTCTGTCGGATCGGGTGTGGACCGAGGACTACATCCAGACCGCCTTCGACCCCTCCATCGCCCCCGCGGGCCGCCACGTCATGAGCGTCTTCGCCCAGTACGTCCCCTACCGGTGGGCCGACGGGCGCGGGTGGGACGCCTGGCGGGAGCGGGTCGGCCATGTCGTCATCGAGTCGATCGGCCGGTTCACGACCGGCTTCGCCGAGTCGATCGTGGCGATGGAGGTCATGGGTCCCCCCGACATCGAGGCCGAGGTCGGCCTGACCGGCGGCCACATCTTCCAGGGCGAGTGCCTCCCCGAGCACATGTGGGACCGACGGCTGCCCGCCCGGACCCCGATGGACGGCGTGTACCTCTGCGGCGCCGGCACCTACCCGGGCGGCAGCGTGATGGCCATCAACGGCCGCAACGCCGCCATGGCCGTCCTCGCCGACCTCGACCACTGACTGCGGCGGTGACCGCTCGCGGCGGACGTCTGCTCAGCCAGCTGGAGATGTGGATGTAGGCGGCGGTGGTGTGTCGCACCCCCTGCGTATGGTGATCGCATGGTCAGGAGTGGGGTGGTGGAGCCGGTGGAGGTGACCGATCTCGTCACGGACCTCCAGCACCTCGCGGCACGGCTGGACCCTGACGCGATCGCCGATGCCGACGTGGGTGGGGTGGTGGCGGACCTCGGTCAGGCCAAGCGGCTGGTCGACGGGATGGTGACCGCGATGGCCCGCCGCACGGACACGGTCACGCTCGCCAAAGCGACCGGGACCACGCAGTCCCAGGCCCGCCAGCGGCACCGCACCTCGACCCGGCTGACCGACCAGCCCGAGGTGGCTGACGCGGTCCGCCAGGGTGCGCTGTCAGAGGCCCAGGTCGACGCGATCGCTGACGCGGTCACGGCCGCGCCGGAAGCGGCAGGGTCGCTGGTGACGGCGGCATCCCAGCAGTCGGCGGAGGATCTGCGGCGCACCTGCCGTGACACCCGAGCGAACGCCGATCCGGACCCGGAGGCAACCCGGCAGCTGCACTGGCGCCGGCGGACGTGTCGGTCGTGGCGGGAGTCTGATGGTGAGTGGAAGACGTTCATCTCCGGTCCCGCCGACTTCGGCGCCCGCTTCGACGCCGCCCTCCGCGCCGCCCACGACCACCGGTTCAGGGCTGCGCGTGCGGAGGGGCGGCGTGAGGACGATGGGGCCTACCGCTTCGACGCGCTCTTCGACGTGCTCGCCGCGGCCGGCACGACACCGGGCGTCGACGGCGACCAGGCCGGCGACGCCACCACCGATGGCGAGGCCCCTGCCAGCCCGCCCACCGGCAGTGGCCGTGGTCGCCAGCAGAAGGTCATCGTCACCGTCGACGCCGCCGCCCTGCGACGCGGCCATGCCCTCGCGGGTGAGACCTGTGACATCGCCGGCGTCGGGCGGGTGCCGGTGTCGGCGGTGCTGCCGCTCATCCCCGACGCCGAGCTGGCGGTCGTGATCCGCGACGGCGTCGACGTGGCCAACGTCACCCACCTCAGCCGTCAGGCCACCGCCCACCAGCGCACCGCGCTCGAGGCCCGGGGGTATGAATGTGAAGTACCTACCTGTAGGTCGAGCCACCTGTTGGAGATCGATCACGTCGCACCGTGGGCCGAAACCCACCGGACGGTGCTGGACCAGCTCGCCTGGCTGTGCTCGGCCCACCACCGCGAGAAGACCCGTGGCGGCTACCGGTTGACCGGCCCGCCCGGTCGACGACGATGGCTCGACCCCGATGGCCGGACCATCGCCACCGACCCCGACAACCGTCGACGAGGACACGACGACCTGACTCCTCAGCCCGACGGCTGCGGACGACGGCAGCTCACCATCGACGCGACGCTGCACCGTGGGATCGACGCTGCCGTGCAGACCCGGCGGCGACTCCTCGCCCTCCACGGCTGGCGGACCACTGCCGGCCACGACCCATGACCCGTCGATGCGGACGTCCCGGGCCTCGAGTGAGACCACCGGGCCGCCGTGGACACTGCAGCACGTGCGGGACGGCGTGTCCGGTCAGTGCGTCGCGAGGTAGGCCGCCGGGTCGACGGCGGTGTCGTCGATGCGCACCTCGAGGTGCAGGTGAGCACCGGTGGAGGCGCCGGTCGAGCCCACCGCGCCGATGACGTCGCCCGCCCCGACGGGCTGACCCGCCGCGACGGCGGTCGTCGACTGGTGGGCGTACAACGTGGTCAGTCCGCCGCCGTGGTCGATGACGACCGTGGTGCCGTACCCGCCCTGCCAAGCGGCGGAGGCGACCACGCCGTCGGCGACGGCGCGGATCGTCGTGCCGCCCGGGGCGGGGTAGTCGAACCCGTCGTGGTGCCGTGCGCTCCCCGAGATCGGGTGGGTGCGGGTGCCGAACCCCGACGTCACCTCGGCGTCGACGGGCGGAGTCCAGCCCCCGGCGGTCTCGGGTCGGACGGGGGCGACGGCCTGCCGGGCGTCAGGAGCGGCGGCCGCCTGGGCCAGCACGTCGGCAGGCGATGGCAGGGTCGGGGCGACGACGGCCGGTGGCGCGGCGGGGACCTCGGCGACGACCGGCTTGGTGGGTACGAGGGTGGGCAGGGCCAGCACGGCGGTCATCGCGAGCACGACGGTCGTGCGCAGTGGGCGGGCGTGGGTGGAGCCTGGGAAGTGGGAGGAAGACGGCATGACCCGACCGCCATCGGCACATCACGACTGCCGCTGAGCCGCCGCGCCTGCATGTCCGGCCAGGACCGCACCGCCAGCGCGATGGCGTGGCGCTACCCCTCGAGCGCCGTCAGCCGTCGGTCGACATCGCGGGCGAGGTCCCGGATGGCGTTCAGGATCGCGGTCTCCATCGTGCGGGTGCGGTCCCGCACCTCATCCCTGAGCTCGACCATGCGCCCTTCGAGCCCATCCACGCGCCCCTCGAGCCCATCGATGCGCCCCTCAAGCCCGCCCATGCGGGCCTCGAGGCGGTCCAACCGCCGGCCGTGGTCGTCGAGCTGCGCTGAGACGCTGGCGCGGAACTCCCGCAGCATCGTGCGGAGGTCGTCGTCGGGGGCACCGGCCATGCAGGGAGTCTAGGACCCTGGACGCGTCCCGGTCGCCGTCGTCCACAGCCGGACGCCGGCTGTGGCATACCCGTCGAGGTGCACTCGAGGGGGCGGAACGGGCGTCGCTGCAGATCGGGGAGGGGAACCCAGGAGATCTGACAGGATGAGGTGGTGGGGACTTCACGAGGGCGGTCCAGGACGGGGCAAGGACGTTCGGGGTCCGATCGCCGCCAACGTCGCCGCCGCAGCCGGTGGGCGCGGTCCGAGGGTCTGCGGTTCGCCCTCGCGGTGATCGGGGTGGTGGTGCTGTTCGGCGTGATGGCGATGTACCGGCCGGGCAGCGGGTCAGACGTCGAGGTCGGTGTTGCCAGCGAGGGCCCGGTCGACGTGGACGAGGAGCCCACGCCGGACCGGACCGCCGCTGCGCCGGAGCCCCCCGCAGCCGTCACGACCGCCACCCCACCGGGCACCGATGCACCAGCGACGGCCACTCCTGCCCCCTCGGACACCGCCACGGCGTCCGTCGCCGGCTCGAGGCGCGCCGTCGTGCTCGGTGACCGCTACGCCGTCGGACCCGACGGAGAGGAGGGGTACGCGACCGACCTGTCCGAGCTGACCGGCTGGGACGTCGTCGATGCCGGCGGCACCGGCGCCTACGTCGATCCGTCGGGCGACGCGTTCGCCGCCGCGGCCGAGGCGGCCATCCTCGAGACCGACCCGCCGGGGCTCATGGTCATCGCCGGCGGCGCCGACGACGCCGACGCGATCGCCGCGGTGCGACCGGCCGCCGACGAGCTGTTCGACACCATCCTGTTGACCAGCCGCGACACCCAGCTCGTCGTCGTCGGGCCGATCTGGCACGAGGGCTCCCCGCCGGCGGAGGTGCTCGCGGTGCGCGACTCGATCGAGGCGGCCGCCCGCCGCCGGAACATCCCCTTCATCGACCCGCTGGCGGAGCAGTGGATCACGGGCACCGGCACGGTCGCCGCCCCCGCCGGTGACGGCAACGCCGACCGGTCCGTTTCCGCCGACGGGACCGGCCTGACCGCCGCCGGCCAGGCCTACCTCGCCGAGCGGGTCACCGCCCGCCTCCGGGTACTTGGGTTGGCGGAGCCACCGGGCGCGCCGGCGAGCTGACCGCCGCTGCCATCCAGTTCCGGGGCCCTGTGCGAACCGGGTGAGGGGTGGGGCCTGATCAGCCGTTCAGGAGCACGTGGACGGCGCGGGCGCTCCCGCCGCGGGTCTCGAGCACCGCCACCATGGCGTCGTCCAGGTCCGCCCGGGTGCAGCGCTCGTCACCGCAGGTGAGGGGGGCGTCGGCAGCCAGGGCCACGGTCCGCAGCTGCGGGCTCTCGTTCGTGACCGTGCCGGTCGCGCTGTCGTAGCAGACGAGGTCCACGGCGATGCCGGCGTCGTCGACGCCGTCCACCAGGACGACCCACTGCCCGTCGGGGAGGGGACCCGGCCCCGGGGTGCAGCCGGACCCCGCGGGGCTGCCGGCGATTAGCTCGACGGCGAACGGCACCGGCTCGTCGTCGGAGGGGTCAGTCCGGTCCGAGGCCTCCGGCCCGGGGGTCGGGGTGGAGGGGGCAGCGGGCAGCTCGGCGGTCAGGGTGACCGCGCTGCCGGCCGGCACGAGCGCACCCGAGCGGGGCGCGACGCCGGTGACGACGGGCACACGGCCATCGGCGGTGGCGAAGACGTGCTCGCCGGCGGCCTGCAGTCCGGAGGCCTGCAGCTCGTCGATGGCGTCCTCGAGCGGCTCGCCGATGAGGTCCATCGGGACGCGCACCTGGTCGCCGGCCGCGATCGGGGCGGCCACCTCGGGCGGGAGGGGCACGACGGACGGCGTGTCGCTCACCAGCTCGGCATCCGGTCCGCCGGCCGTGGCGAGCAGGATGCCGGCGATGATCGCCAGCACCACGACGATCACCCCGATCGCCTTCGGCTCGACCGGGAGGGGCTCGGCGGGGATCGGGGCAGGCATCGTGCGCGCCTCCCGGGAGCCGTCTGCGGGAGCGACGTAGACGATCCGGGCGACGGCGCCGAGGTCGGCGGTGTCGTCGAGGTCGACCGTGCGCGGGCGCGCGGCGGGGAGCCCGAGCAGGTGCCGGTCGGTCCGCCGCATCCCGGGGTCGCGGACGCCTGCGGCCCGGTCGACGACCGGCCCGGCTGTCCGCGCACGCGTGGTGGCCATGCGGCTCTCCGATCGGCCGGTCCCGAAGGGACCTGAGACGTCCACCACACAGGTCCCAGATCTGGGGTTCACCACCGCCGGCGGAGCTGCGGCTCAGATCTGTGGTAAAGCGTCCGGCGCAGGACCCTCGGATCTGGGGTCCAGGCCCGCCGGCTGAGCTACAGCTCAGATCTGGGAACTGGGTCAGCGGCCAGTGGGAGGGGGCGCCGTCAGCGGGACCGCGCCTCGGCCACCGCCTGCGCCGGCGTCCCCCGGTAGGGGCGGCCGTGACCGGGCAGGACGACGTCGGCGGCGAGCGCCGCGTACCGCTCGAGGGACGCGAGCGCCCGCTCGTGGTCGTGGTTGAACGCCGGCCGGAGGGTCTGCGGCCCCCGGCGCCGGTGGTCCCACACGTCGACGGTCGTCAGCGCGTCGCCGGTGACCAGCACCCCGCGGTCGGGCAGGTGGAACCCGGCGTGGCCGCTGGTGTGACCGGGGGTGTGCACCGCGACGGGACGGCCCGGGACGTCGACGACCTCGCCGTCGGCGAACGTGGTGACCTCCCGCAGGCGGCGTGGGCGCAACCCTCCCCTGGTGACCGCGTTGAGGGTGAAGGCCAGCACCCCCGGCCGCCAGATGTGCGGGAGGATGTCGCGCTCACCGATCACCTGGTCCACCTCGCCGCGGGCGTGCGGGGCCTCGTCGACGTGGCAGTGGACGGGCACGCCCCAGGTCTCGGCGAGCCACGCCGCGCAGCCCAGGTGGTCGGCGTGCGCGTGGGTGAGCAGGACGGCCGACAGGTCCGCCGGCCGCCGCCCGACCTCACGCAGCGCGGACTCGATCAGCTCGCGATCGCGCGGGTACCCCGTGTCGATCAGCGTCGCGTCCGCACCGTCGGTGATCAGCACGGCGTTGGTGTGGGACGCCCGGATCCGGTGGGTGCCGGGGGCGACGTCGATCACGGTGGGCTGCACGGCTGACCCTCAGCGGCGGGCCAGCCGGATCACCGCGGCGATCGCCGTCACGCCGGCCAGGACCACGAGCAGGTCGCCCAGGTGGATCCCGTGCCGCGACGTCACCGAGACGAGGATCGGTCCCGACAGCCGCCCCTGGCCGGCGAGCGCCAGGACGACCAGCACGCCGATGGCGACCGAGGCGGTGAGGGCGGCGCGACGTCGCATGCCGACAGGGTACGGCCCGCACGTCACCACCCGGTGACCACCGGTGAGTCCCGTTCACGGGAGTTCACCCGAACCCCTCAACCGGCGGGCCGATCGTCCGATCTGGCGCCGTCACCCGCATCGTCGCGGGTCCGGACCAGGGACCACGGATGGAACGAACCGCACCGCAGCCGACCGGGAGGGAACGGCCCTTCGGCGTCGAGGAGCTGTTCTTCTCGACGACCGACCTGAAGGGCCGGATCCTCTCGGGCAACGAGGTCTTCACCCGCATCAGCGGCTACGGAGAGGGCCAGCTCGTCGGGAGCCCCCACAACATCATCCGTCACCCCGACATGCCGCGCGCCGTGTTCCGGCTGCTGTGGGACTTCATCCAGTCCGGCCGTCCGATCGCCGCCTACGTGAAGAACATGGCCGCGGACGGGTGCCACTACTGGGTGATGGCCTCCGTGGTGCCGATCGACGGCGGCTACCTGTCGATCCGGCTGAAGCCCACCAGCGACGTGTTCGGCCTGGTCGTCCCGCTGTACGCCGAGCTCCGCGAGATCGAACGGCTCGTCGACCTGGACGGCCGGCCCCGCGCGCACGAGCGGGGCATGGACGCCGCGGCCGAGCGGTTGGCCCAGCGCCTCGCCGAGGCCGGCTTCGACGGCTACGAGGCGTTCATGCGAGCCGGGTTCACCGCCGAGGTGACCGCACGGCAGGCCGCCCTCGGCACGGCGGGCGCCCACGGCCGCCGCCACGGCGGGGGTGCGCACGAGCGCGCCGACCTCCACGGGCTGCTCGACGCGTGCACCACCGTCCACGACTTCCTCGTCCAGCTGCTGCGCGACATCGAGGCCTACGCGACGCTCAACCGCACCCTGGCGGACCGGTCGGAGTACGTGCTGGGCCTGGCCGAGCAGATCCGCCTGTTCAGCCTCAACGCCCAGCTGGCCTCGGACCGGTTGGGGGTGCGAGGCGCCACCCTCAGCGCGGTGGCCGGGATCATGCGGGGCCACTTCACGACCATCCGCCCCCAGATCGAGGCCCTCGGCGGTGACATCGACCGCGCCGTCGACCTCCTCGGTGACCTCGGGTTCCGCATCGCGGTCAGCAACCTGCAGACCGAGATGGCGACGGTGTTCATCGGCGAGCTGCTCGCGACCGGCGACGGCGGCGCGGGCGCCGACCTGCGGGTCCTGACGCGCTGCCTCGTCGACAGCGTCGAGGACCTGCTCGGC
This sequence comes from Euzebya sp., assembly GCF_964222135.1. Lineage (NCBI taxonomy): Bacteria > Bacillati > Actinomycetota > Nitriliruptoria > Euzebyales > Euzebyaceae > Euzebya > Euzebya sp. The sequence continues at coordinate 29,040 of NZ_CAXQBR010000078.1, read as the reverse complement.
CTGCAGGAGCGACTCGGCGGCCTGCTGACCAGCCTGGCCGCCCACGCCGGGCACGTCCGCACCGAGCTCGAGTCCATCCGGGTGCTCGCGGTCGACGGCCGGATCGAGGGGGCGCGCGCCCACATCGGCGGCGCCGTCGTGGAGCTGTTCGGCACGATCAGCGCGCAGGTGGGCACCGCCCGCCAGGAGCTCGGCGCGTTCGGCGACGTCGACACCGTCGCCGCCGGCAGCCGCGACCGGGCCCGGGTCGCCGCGGTCCGACGCGAGCTCGAGCGCATCGGCCACCTCGCCGCCCAGCCGACGACCCAGCCAACGGCTCCCGTCAGCTGAGCTCCGCGCACGGCGGCAGCCCGAGCCCCCCGGCGCCGGTCCGCGCGAAGCGGGTGTCGGGGATCCACGCCCGCTCGTCCGCCCACGTGCGGACGCGGATCCACACGTCGCTCACGTACTCCCCCCGCCGGTTGGCCTCGTGCCCGTCGCCGACCACGTCGCCGCGCGCCCAGCACCGGGCCCGCAGGATCTCGCCGTGGAAGACCTCCTCGACCACCGGCGCCCCGGTCGAGGGGGCCGTGCGGAGGGCCACACCGCGGGGGCGCAGGCCGTAGGTGTCGGTCTCGTCGACGGCGGCGGTGGCGAACCCGGTGGCGGGATCGAGCGGGATCGGCGCGGGCAGTTCGGTCGGCACCCGCACCGGCGTCCACCGGACCCGGGTGTCCGCGGGGCCGGCGTGCGGGCGGACGGTGATCGGCGCTCCCGGCTCCACCTCCACCTGCAGGTCGGCGCCCTCCGCCAGCACCGGGACGGCGACGACGGCGTCGGTGTCGCCGGCCGACAGCCCGAAGGACGTGCGGCGGCTGCCGTAGCGCAGATCGACGACGTGGTTGTCGGCCGGGTCCACGACCGCGATCACGACGTGCCCGCCCGCCCGCACGTCGGCGGTCACGAACGACGAGGCGGCGCGCACGTCCGCCGCCGGGAGGCGGATGCCGGCGACCGCCCCGACGGCCACGGCGACCAGCGCGCCGACCAGCAGGTGGCGGAGGTGGCGCGCGCCCCCGCCTCCCCCGGTGCGGGCGGTCATCCGGTGGGCGTCCCGTCGCACTCCTCGAGGCCGAGGCGGCCGTCGTCGGCGGACCGGCTGAACCACGCATCGGCGATGAACCCCTCCCCCTCCGGCGTGTCGACCAGGAACCACACGCGGGAGGTGTAGGCCGCGGCGTCGTCGGAGGGGTCCTGCAGGTTGGAGTTCGTCATCTGCTGGCCTTCGACCCAGCACCGGGCGTCCAGCCGGTCGCCGTGGCGGACCATCGTGACGGTCTCCGCCTCGAGGTCCGGCGCCGCGCGCACCCCGACCCCCTCCACCAGCAGGCCGTAGGTGATGGTCTCGTCGACCTCGGCGCTCGCGACCGGGTCGTCGGCGGAGGCGGGTCGGTTGGGGCCCACCCGGTCCTCGGTCGGGATGGGCGCGACGTCCCAGGGCTCCCCGCCGACGTCGATGCCGCCGGCGGGGGCTGGCCCGAAGCCGAACTCGACATCCGTGCCGGGCGTGACCTCGACCTGCAGCGGACCCGATCGGCCGTAGATCGCCGTGCCCCGGTCGAAGAAGTACGTCCGCTCCTCCGGGCCGGTGTGGGTGAAGCTGCGGCTGAGCCGCCCCCACTCGACGCGCACCTCGTAGCTGCGGTCGTCTCCCTCGAGGGTCAACCAGACCGGTCCGACGTAGTCAGCCGGGAACCGCTCGGAGAGGCGCACCGGCTGGGCCTCCCGCAGCGCCATCGCGGCCATCGCGGCGACGCCGAGCACGATGACGACGGCGATGCCGGCCCGGACCCACGGGGTGCGCCGCGCGGTGCCCGGCGGGGTGGGAGGGGCGGTCGGGACGTCGTCTGCCGCGTGGCCGTCGTGCGGGGTGGTGTCGGCGGAGGTCATCGCGCACCCCCGGCGACGCGACCGCGGACGTGGGGGGCGGCGGCGCGGAGCAGCAGCGGGCGGCAGGTCCGCGCGAAGCGGTGCAGGTCGACGAGGGACGTGCCGGTGTCCATGCCGAACGCCATCAGGTAGGTGGCCAGGTCGTCCCGGTAGTTCTTGATCGTGTTGTGCTTCTTGCCGAGCTGGGCCGCCAACGTCGCGTAGTCCGGCGGGTCCTCGGCGGTGGCGAGCGCGACCCAGAGCTCGGCGTGGCCGGCGTGGGCCATCAGCCGGCCGTAGGCGTCGAGGGTCCGCTCGGTCCGCCGGCGGGCCGGCAGGTAGAGCTTGATGAGCGGGTCGACGACCACCTCGCCCGCCTCGAGCGCCCGGACCGCCCGCGCGAAGTCCGCCGGCAGCAGGTCCTTCGAGATCGCACCGGCCAGGGGCAGGGCGTCCCAGGCGCAGCGGAGCAGCTCCTGGAACGGGGCGTCGGCCTGGGTCAGGATCACCGCCCTCGCCTGCGGGACCTCGTCGTGGAGCGCGAGCAGGACGTCGAGGCCGTTCAGCTCGTGGTCGGGGAAGGACAGGTCCACGAACGCCATGTCGGGTGGGTCCTCCCGGAGGGACGCCGCGGTCACCGCCGTCGGGTCGGTCTGGACGGTCACGTCGTGGCCGACGTCGACCAGGAGGCTCCGGTAGGCCTCGGCGATGAACCGGCGGTCGTCGACGATCAGGCTGTGGGTCATGGGGCGCACCCCTCGGGGGACGGGTCGTGGGCGGTCGTCACCGGACCGCTCCGGTCAGCGTGGTGGCGACCGTGGTGCCCGACCCGTCGGCGGACACCGCGATCGCCGAGCCGAACTCCTCGCGGAGCCGGTGGAGGCCGTGGCCCGGCGGCAGGGCTGAGGTGTCGAAGCCACCGGCGTCGTCGGTGACCGCGACGTGGAGCCCCCGGTCGTCGCACTCCGCGGTGATCGTGATGCGTGATGCCTTCGCGGCCAGGGCGTTCGGCACGGCGACCCCGAGCAGCCGCGACAGGCGGTGCTGGTCGGCGGCGTCGAGGGTCCGGCTGGTCACCTCCCACGGCGGGGCGACCAGCTCGACGCCGGCACCCTGGATGCGCCGACCCCAGATCTGCACCAGGTCGGCGATGCTCAGGTGGTGGTGGCTGGCGGCCTCGGACAGCTGCAGCTGGCGCAGCTCGAAGTCGATGTCGTCGAGGCGGGCCACGATCTCGCCCGGATCGTCGAGCAGCCCGGACCGGATCGACTGGCGGACGGGGATCAGCATCCCGCAGACCTCGTCGTGGATCCAGTTGGCGCGGCGCAGGGCCTCGTCGGCCCGGTGGCGCGCCAGACCGGCATCGACGGCCACCGCGACGCGCTGCGCGCCGGCGACGGCGGCCATGGCCACCGCGACGTTCACCACGACCGCGACGTACAGCGCCAGGCCCTGGGCAGCGGTGAACCCGGCGAGCCCGGTCACCGACAGGCCGACCAGGCCGAGCACCAGGCCGGCGTGGCCGCCGCTCAGCGCCACCGCGGCGGCGGCCTGCCGCGGGTCGACCGGCACGCCCAGGGAGCGGAGGGTGATGAAGGCGTCCAGGCCGACGGCCGCGCCGAGGGGGAACAGGGCCAGCAGGCGGATGTCCCCGCCGTGCGCGACGCCCCACAGGCCGACCACGGCGGAGAGGGCCGTCAGGCGGGCGGCCACGACCAGACCCAGCCGCGGCAGCCGGTGCCCCGCCCTGAGACCGAGGACCAGCCACAGCCCGAGGGCGACCCACACGCCGGCGACCAGCGACGCGGTGGCGATGCCGGTCGCCGACTGGCCGAGGAGCGCCGCGGTGGCGGTGCTGGCGACCATCGCGGTCAGGAGGACCTCGGCGAGCGCCGCCGCCACCTCCGGTCCGGCGACCGGCTGCCAGCCCCAGTAGGACGGCCCCGCGGTGACCGCCGCCGCCAGATCGAGGTCCTGAACCGCCACGTGGCTGCGCATCGTCCCACCTCCCCAGACGCGACCGTACGGCGCCGTCGACATGTCCCCGCGGACACGTCGTCACCGACACGTTGTAGCAGACATGGTCCGGCCCCCGTTGTGCGCCTCGCCGGTCCGGGCGATCCTCCTGGGACCTGGTCCAACGCTCCTGGGGGGGCTGGGGGGAGCGGGCACGTCCCGTTCCCCCCGAACCACCCCTCCGGCGCTGCGGGTCGAGGTGGGGTGGGCGAGGGGTGGGGCGCGGTCGGTGAGGGGTGGGGCGTGTCGGGACGATCCGGAGGTCGAGGGGTGGGCGGCGCCGTCGACGTGGCCGTGCTCTCCCCCGTGGCCGGTCTGATCGTGCGGGCGCTGCGCTCCTCGGCCTCGGGCGCGGCGGTCGATCCCGTGGCGGTGCACGCCGACGAGCCGGTCCCGTCACCGGTCGCGGACGTGGCGCTCGTGTCGACGTACTGGCCGGTGCACGTCGGCCGTGACTTCGACCTGCTGGACGCGGTGGCCTGGCTGGCGGATCGCAGCGACGCGCCGGTCCTGGTCCTCGGACGCGGGTCGGTCGACGCCGCGTTCATCGACGAGGCCCTCGGCCACCCGCAGGTCGTCGGGGTCGTCCGCGCCGACATCGAGCCGGAGGAGCTCACCGCAGCCCTCGTCGCGGTGGCGGACCGCCGCCCGCACCCCGCGGTGGTGGACGTCGCGCCCGCCGGGCCGACGCTGGCCGAGGCGCTGGCGGACAACCGCTTGATGGCCACGGTCGCCTGCGCGATCGCGGTCGGCGGCGCCACGACGTGGTCGGACATCGCCCGCGCCAGCGGGTTCAGCATCCGGACCGTGCAGACCGCCCCGCGGCGCTTCGCCCCCCTCGTCCGCGCCGACCTGGACCTGCCGGCGGGGCACGACGTGACCCAGCCCCTGCTCTACCACTGGCTCGGCACCAAGTCGGCGTACCTGCGCTCGTGGTGCCGGCGGCACCCGGCCTGCGCGGGGGGTCGGGCGTAGGCGTGGGTGGGAGGCGTCGCGGTGGTGAGGATCGTTCGCGCGGCGGTCCGGTGCTGGCCTCGCGGGTCCGACCGTCGGATCGGGGCGTGGGCGTGGTCGACGTCGGCGTCGTGGCGCCGTCGGCGGCGCTGATCGCGAGTGGGTTGACGAGCGAGCCGGACGGTCCCGACGTCGTGGCACGGCCGGTGGAGGTCGGCGGTGCGCCCGGGTCGGTCGACGTCCTGCTCGTGGCGGCGTGGGCGGGACCCGACCTCCCCGATGCGGTCGCGAGGCTCGCGTCGGTGATCGCCGCGCCGGTCGTGCTGCTCGGCCGGGCCTGCGACCCGGACGTCGCGATCGAGGCGATGGACCACCCGGCCGTCGCGGGTCGCGTCCCTGCCGACATGGCGCCGGGGACCCTCGCCGCCGTGCTCGCCGCCGTCGCCCGCGGCGGCGCGCACCCCGACCTCGTCGTCGACGACCAGCGGACCGGCCTGCACGCCGTGCTGTCGCAGAGCGCGCTGCTGCGCGGCCTGGCCCGCGCCGTCGTGGTGGACCGCGCCAGCACGTGGGCTGACATCGCCCGCGCCACCGGCTTCAGCACCCGGACCGTGCAGAGCAGCCCGTCCCGCTTCGCCCCCCTCGTGCGGGCCGACCTCGGTCTCGCGGAGGACCACGACGTGACCCAGTCCCTCCTCCACCACTGGCTCGGCGCCAAGGCCGGCTACCTGCGCGCGTGGTGCCGACGGCACGGGGTGTCGTGAGCGACCCGGGAGGTCGACGACACACCACCTGAACTGACTCCAGTCAGCAGATCGGGCAGACTGCGGAGCCATGACCTGGAGCGACCCCGTCGTCGAGACCGTCCTGCCCGGCGTGCACCGCGCCCCCGTGCCGCTGCCGCACGACGGGCTCCGCGCGATAAACACCTACCTGATCGAGGACGGGGACGGGGTGACGATGATCGACGCCGGGTGGGACTCCCCGCTCGCGCGGGAAGCCGTCGACGCCGGCCTGGCCGCGGCCGGCGCGGAGATCGGCGACGTCCGCCGGATCCTGGTCACCCACATCCACTACGACCACGTCGGGCAGGCCACGGAGCTGGTCCGGGCGGGGGCCGGTGGCTACTGGCTGGGGACACACGAGACCGACTCGTTCAAGAGCGTCGTCGATGACCCGTACGCGGCGTGGCGCGAGCGGTTGGCGCAGCTGCGCCGCCACGGCGGCGCGGAGCTGGCGGACAACCGGGAGGTGGAACCGCCCTCCCTCGAGCCCGTCGACTGGGACGAGCCCATCCACTGGGCAGAGGACGGGGACCGCTACGACGGAGGATCCGAGCCGATCCACGCGATCCACACACCCGGGCACACGAACGGCCACCTGTGCTTCGAGCACGAGGGCAGGCGGGTGCTCTTCTCCGGCGACCACGTCCTGCCGCACATCACCCCCTCCATCGGCTTCGAGAGCATCACCAACCGGATGGCGCTGGCGGACTTCCTGTCCTCCCTCGCCCGGGTCCGGACGATGGACGTGGATCTGGTCCTGCCCGCCCACGGCGAGCCGTTCACCGACCTGGCCGGCCGGGTCGACGAGCTGACCGCGCACCACGACACGCGGCTGGCGCACTGCGTCGCGGCGATCGGACCCGGCGGGACCGCCGACGCCTACCAGGTCGCCGGCCGGCTCGGCTGGACGCGGCGGGAGACGCCGTTCGAGCAGCTCGACCTGTTCAACAAGGTGTTGGCGACGTGGGAGACCGCCGCCCACCTCGAGCTGCTCGCCGCCCGCGGTGAGCTGACCCGCGACGACGACGGTCCGACGATCACGTTCACCGCCCCCTCCCCCGACGCGACCGGCTGACCGCAGACGCACCCACGTGCCCGCAGACGCACCACGGCCCCCACCGCGGTCTGCTCGGTGGGGGCCGTGGGCCCGGCCCTGGGGGACCGGTCATCCAGCAGGTGGGCTGGGCGTCGGCCTACTCGTCGACGACCAGGTCCTCGCGGACCGCCTTCAGGCTGCGGCGCAGCAGACGGGAGACGTGCATCTGGCTGCAGCCGACCCGCTTGGCGATCTCCCGCTGGGTCAGGCCGCGGAAGTAGGAGAGGTAGACGATGCGGCGCTGCCGGTCGGGCAGGTCGCGGATCGCCTCGTAGACGTCCATCAGCAGCTCGCGGTCGGTCGTGGGCTGCTCGTCGGGGATCAGGTCGCCGAGCTCGGCGCCGTCCTCGCCGACGGGGACGTCGAGGGAGTCCGAGGTGTAGGCGCCGGCGGCCTCGAGGCCCTCGTGGACCTCCTCGATGGTCATGCCGCTGAAGTCGGCGAGCTCGGGGAGGGTCGGGGACCGGCCGTGGTCGGACTCGAAGTGGCGCTTGAAGGTGGTGACCCGCAGCGAGCGGTTCTTCGCCGCGCGGGTGACGTGGACGTCCCACATGCGGTCGCGGAAGTACCGCTTGAGCGAGCCGTCCATCGTGCGGGTGGCGTAGGTGGTGAACGAGGCACCGCCGTCGGGGCGCCAGCGCTCCATCGCGCGGAACGCCGCCATGCGGGCGGTCTGGTAGAGGTCGTCGAACTCGGTCGTGCGGCGCAGCACGCGGCGGACCCGCGAGAGGATGAGCGGCTCGATCTGGACGAGGACCGCCTCGGCGTCGCGGTCGTCGCCCTCGTCCTGGTAGCGGAGCACCAACTCGTGGAGCTCGTCCTTCGTGAGGCGTTGCTGGGCTGCGTCGTGCAGAAGTGCTGACACAAGGACCTCCCTGTGCGATCAGACGTATGTGGTCTCTTCGCGCGGGGGTCGGGCGCGTGTGGTCAGGATTGACCAGACGCCGCTACGTCAAACGTGCCCTGCTCAGCCGGGGATGATGTCCGACGGGACGAGGGTCCCCGACATGACGTCCTGGGCGACGTCCAGCACGCGCCGCCGGTTGGCCCTCGCGAAGCGGCGGAGCGCGCCGAAGGCCTCCCGGTCGTCGAGGTCGAAGGTGTGCATCAGCACGCCCTTCGCCTGGTCGACGGCGCCGTTCTCTGCGATCGCCTGCCGCAGCCCCTCGATCTGGCTGGTCAGCCTCCCCTGCGCGCGCGCGCTGAACAGGTAGGCGGTCGCGACGTCGGCGAACAGCTGGCCCAGCTCGATCCCGTCCTCGGGGAGGGGACCGGGCTTCTCGCGGTAGAGGTTCAGCGCCCCGACCCGTCGGCCCCCGAGCAGCATCGGGAAGCTGTGGACGGCCCGCAGGCCGCCGTTGATGGCCACGTCGGCGAAGTCGGGGAACGGGGTCTCGTCGGCGAGGTCGTCGATCGCGACGTGCTCGCCGGCGACGTAGGCGCTGACGCAGGGGCCCTGGCCGGTCTGGATCTGGTACTCCTCGATCAGGCGCACCATGTCGTCCGACGCCGAGACGAACCGCAGCTCGCCGGCGTCGTCCTCGAGCATGATGCCGGCCCCGTCGACCTCGAGGAGCTCGGGGACCTGCGCAACGAGGCGGTCGAGCGCGGCTTCGGCGGTGTAGTCGGTCACGACCGTCGTGGCGAAGCGGACCAGCAGCTGCAGCAGCTCGCGGTCGCGGTTCTCCCGGGGATCCATGACCCCGGGAATCTATCTCGCCGCCCGTCCACCCGCGTCAGACCCCGCGGACGGTGGGTAGGGGGGTCCCATGACCGACGCGACCACCCTGACGACCGACCCGATCCTCCAGCGCTACCTGGCCACCGCCGACGCGACCGCCTACGTGCCCACCACCAGCGCCGTGCAGGACGCGGCCCAGCGGTTCGAGACCGCGCTCTCCAACGTGCGGCGCGCCGTGGCGGAGGTCGCGGGCGACGACGCCGCCGACCGCATGGTCGCCGCGCTCGAAGCCCACGGCCACGCGGAGGGCCGCACCCTCGTCGGCGTGGTCGGCGGGGATGCCGAGGACGGCGACCGCGTCTGGCACCTGGCCGACGAGATCGGTGAGGACGTGGTCGGCGGGCCCCTCCCCTCCCTCGGTCGGCTGCTCGCCGCCCAGCAGGCATGGGTGCCCCACGTCCTGGTCGTGCTCGACCGGATCGGCGCCGACATCGACGTCGTGCAGGCCCAGGGCGTCACCCAGCACGGCACGATCCAGGGCACCAAGAGCCATGTGACCAAGTCGAACCCCGGCGGGTGGTCGCAGCGCCGCTTCCAGCAGCGCGCCGACGAGCACCGGGACGACAACATCGAGTCGGTCACCGAGGCGCTGACCGATATCGTGCGGGCGACCGGGATCGAGCTCGTGATGGTCACCGGCGGGCCGCCCGACGCCCTGTCGCGGCTGGTGGACCAGCTGCCGCAGGAGATCGCCGACCACATCGTCGACCTCGAGGCCGGCGGCCGCGCCGAGGACGGGTCCGAGGACGCGGTGCACACCGCCGTCGACGCCGCGGTGCGCCGCGAGGCCGCCCGCCGGCGCGCCGACGCCCAGCGGGACGTGCTGGCCGCCGTCGAGCGGGGGAACGGCGTGACCGGCCGCGAGCAGGTCCTCGAGATGCTGTTCGAGGGACGCGTCGACACCCTCCTGGTCCACCACGACAGCGCTGACGGCATCACCGCCCACTTCGGGGACCGCCCCGAGCAGGTGGCGGCGGACTCCGGCACCCTCCACGCCCTCGACCTGCCCGCGACGCGCGCGCCGCTGGTCGACGTGGCGCTCCGCGGCGCGGCGGCGACCGGCGCGACGGTCGTCGCGCTGGTCGACGCGGTGGCTGAGGTGACCGACGGGTTGGCGGCCAGCCTCCGCGGCTAGCTGCCACGCCCTCGTCGCCCGAACCCCGCGGCGAGGTGAGGTCCCGCCCGGCACCGGTCCTCCGGCGCCGGGCGGGGCTCTCGTCGGGGGGACCTCGCCGCGGGTCGGGACCCCTCGGGTCGATCGCCCTGCGCGGGGCAGGCCGATGGGCCCCGGGATGACGACGGACACCTCGTACGCTCGAGAGGTGGACCGCCAGCGGGACGTCGTCGCGACGACCGCCCTCGGCACGGCAGTGGCCGTGCTGGTGGCCGCGCTCGCCGTGGGCGCGTCCGCGGCGCCGCACGCCGTCGCCGTGGAGACCGCCCGTCCCGCGCTGGGGATCGCCGGCCACGTCACCGAGATGGCCGCGCCGGCGCCCACGCCGTGGACGGGTCCGTCGGTCGTCCGGCAGCGGACCACGCCCGACCGCTACACCCGCCCGCCCACGCAGCCGTACCGCACGTTCACCGTGGCGGCCACCGGTGACCTGCTGATCCACACTCCCGTGCGCACGCGGGCGGCGCTGCCGGGCGGCGGGTTCGACTTCGCGCCCCAGCTCGCCGCGGCGGCGGCTGACATCGCCGCCGCCGACCTGGCCGTCTGCCACCTCGAGGTGCCCCTCGACCCGGATGGCCCCTACAGCTCGTACCCGCGCTTCAACGCCCCCGCGGAGCTGGCCGCCGGGATCGCCACGACCGGGTGGGACGCCTGCTCGACGGCGTCGAACCACTCCGCCGACCAGGGGTTCGACGGGGTCGTCCAGACCCTCGCGGCCCTCGACGCGGCGGCGGTCGCCCACGAGGGCATGTACCGCAGCGAGGATGAGTGGCGCGGCCTCCGGCTCCTCGACGTCGACGGCATCGCGGTCGGGCTGATCTCGGCGACCTACGGCCTGAACGGGCTGCCCGCGCCGGGAGGCCACGAGTGGTCGGTCCTCCGCATCGACCCGACGGTGATCCTCGATCGGGCCCGGTCCCTGCGAGCCGCCGGCGCGGAGGTCGTGATCGCGAGCCTCCACTGGGGTGCGGAGTACGTCCACACCCCGACGACGTCCCAGCGCGAGGTGGCCGCCGCAGTCCTCGGCGACGGCGCGGTGGACGCGATCATCGGCCACCACGCCCACGTCGTCCAGCCGGTCGAGTGGATCGCCGGCCGCCCGGTGGTCTACGGCCTGGGCAACTTCCTGTCCGGGCAGCGCCCGACCGAGCGGCGCGACGGCGCGGTCGTGACCCTCGAGTTCAGCGACTCCCGGACCGGCTGGCGCGTGGTCGCCGTGCACGCGCAGCCGACGTGGGTCGACGACCGCTACCACGTGGTGCTGGCCGACCCCGACGCCGCCGGCGTGCTGGCCGCGTCGGCCCAGCGGACGCTCGGGTACCTCGGCGTGCCGCTGTCGCCGCCGCCCGGACCGCCGGACGTCCACGAGCCCCCTCCCCCGCCGCCGCGGCCCCACTACGAGCGGGGATGAGGCGACCCCACCCCTCCACCGGGGTAGGGGGTGGCGGGGGGGGGTGTCCGCTGGGTGCGCCGCCTACCGGTTGCCGCGACGGCTCGCGCGCGCGGCCTGGATGGCCCGCGGCGGGGTGCGCCGGGGCGGACCGCCGGCGCGCTCGCGTGGGGTCGGGGGGCGCCCGTGCCGTCCGCGGCCGGCGCCGCGGCGGTCGCGGCGTGGCGGTCGGACGGCTGTCGGTGACCGGTGGTAGGTCAGCACCTGGATGCCCAGGTCGCCGGCCGTCTCGGTCGACGCGTGGTGCCACCGCGTGGCCGCGGTGTGCGGTGCGAACAGCGGGATGCCGTCGCCCATCACGAACGGGTTGAGCTTGACCACGAGCTCGTCGACCAGGTCGGCGGCGAGCAGCTGGGCGGCCAGGTCACCTCCGCCGCACAGCCAGATGTCCCCGCCGTCCTGGGCCTTCATGGCCCGCACGGCCGCGACGGGGTCGTCGCTGGTGACGGTGACGGCGGGATCGGGCGACCGGGTCAGCGTCCGGGAGAACACGACCTGCTCGGCCATCTGGGGGTACGGGCTGGTGACGCCGAGCGCCAGCCCGATGTCGTAGGTCCGGCGGCCCATGACGACCGCGTCGAAGCGGTCCAGGTAGCCGGTGTGGAAGGCCAGGAGGTCGTCATCGACGACGAACGCGTCGTAGCGGTCCTGGGGGTCGGCGATGAAGCCGTCGAGGCTCGTGGCCACGTAGTAGACGAGTGCACGCATGGGGGTCCTCCGTTCTCGAGCGCGCAACCGCACGAGGGGGCCGGGAGCCTGCGACGCCGCGCGCACGACCGGGCGGCCGTGGAGCCTGACGACGACCGCACCCGATCCTCGCGCACGCCGACCACAGGGAGGGTCGGCGGGGGGATGTGCGGGTGCGTCCTACAGCATTGCGTCGCGGAGGCTACTCCTGCGCGGGGGCCACGTCCAGCCCTCCCGCGGGATCAGGCGACGATCGGGAGCGGCCACCAGACGACGGTCGCGTCGAACGCGAGCGCGCCCGCCGCCACGGCGAGGGCCACGGCGGGCAGGGCGATCGCGCGACGCCGCCCGGTCTCGCGCACCCGGTCGTACACCGGTCCGCCGACGGCCGTGCCGCCGAGGGCCGCCACCGCGAAGGCGAACGCCCGGACCAGGCCGGGGACCTCCGGGAGCTGCTGGATCCATGTGAGGGTGAAGCCCGGCCCGTAGTCGAACAGCAGCTCGGCGAGGGCCATGCACAGCCCGAGGACGAGCAGCAGGTCGAGGAGGATGAACGCCCCGAAGGCGATCCCGCCGGTCGCGAACGGCACCAGGCGGCTGAGGGCGATGGCGACGGTCTGGTGCGGCCCGTGGCTCGAGCGGCGCAGGGCGACCTGGACCGCGCGAGCCAGCACCATCGACGCGAGGACGGCGAGGAACACGAGGAACGGCGCCACGCTGGCGACCACCCCGGTGAACAGCCCGACCGCCAGCGCGAACGTCGGCCGGCCGGCACCGAGGTCGGTGTGCCGGAGGGCGGGACGCGGGGGTGGACCCTCAGGAGGGCGGGGCGGCGTCTCCGGGTCGTCCCCCTCCTCGGCGGCAGCGGGTGGGGAGGGGACGGTCGGCGCAGGGCCGACCTCCGGCGCCGCGGACCCGGTGTCACGGGGTCCCGGGTGGGCGGGCTCGGTGCGCGGGGTCCGGGCCTCGCGGAGGGCGCTCGCGAGGTCCCGGCTGGCGACCGCGGTGGTCTCCGGGGCCTGCGGCGAGGGGCGGGCGACCTGCGGGGCGGGCGGCAGCTCCCGCTCGGCCTGCCGGAGGGCGTGGAACCACGCCGTCGCAGGCGGCGCGGGCGCGCCGGGCGAGGACGCGGTGGCCAGCAGCGCGGTCACCTCGCCGGTCGGCCACGGCTGGCCGTCGAGGAGTCGGACCATCAGGTTGGCGAGGCGGCGCTCGTCGTCCGTCCGCTGCCCGGCGGCGGCGTCGGGGACCAGCTCGTCGACGCGGACCACCACCACCCGGCCGCGGTCGTCGACGCGGAACTGCGAGCGGTCGATCCGGGCGTGTCCGGCGTGGTGGAGGGCGGCCACCGCCGTCGCCACGTTCCGGGCGACCCGGAGGAGGTGGCGGCGGGTCGCGAGGGGCGCGATCTCCGCGCGGCGGGCGGGGTCGACGAACTCCGCGAGCGGGAACGTCCGGCCCGACGTGTGACGGCGGGACGTGTAGCCGACCACCCGCCCGTCGAGGTCGTGGAGGAGGTCGACCGGCCAGCTGATGTGGACCCCGCGGCCGGCGTCGGGCGGGGGGCTCGCGAGGAGGGCGCGGAGCCGCAGGTCGTGGGCCTCGCCGCCGTCGAGGCGGATGGCGGCCGCCATCCCGGGGCTCTCGGGGATCCGCGCGACGGTCCGGTCGTCCTCGCGCACGACGACGTCCAGCGTCACCCACCGCTCGTCGGAGGTGCGCTGCAGGGCCGTGGGGAAGACGTCGCCCATAGGCCACCACGGTGCCCCACATCAGCCACATCGTCAACATGAGCCACATCAGCCCCACGTGCACCGGCCCGGTCCACGCGCTGTGTCGGCACGCACGCCACCACGACCGGCGTACCGACACAGTGGAGGGGGTGACCAGCGCGACACCGGGTCTCACCCCGACCGCCGGTACGCTGCCGCGATGGAGCTGCAGGGCAGGACGTCGTTGGTGACCGGTGGCGGTCGAGGGATCGGGGCGGCCCTGTGCCGCCGGTTCGCGGCGGAGGGTGCGAGGGTGGTCGTCGCCGACCTCGACGCGGGGACCGCCGGCGCGGTGGCCGACGAGATCGGCGGGACCGCCGTGGCCTGCGACGTCGGCGCGGGGGCGGAGGCGAACGCGGCGATGCTGGCCGAGGCCGAGGCCGCCGTCGGGCCGATCGACCTGCTGGTGCTGAACGCCGGGGTCGGCACCGACGGCGGGGTGGAGGCGCCGGACGCCGACTGGGACGTCGCCTGGCGCGTCAACGTGATGGCCCACGTGTGGGCGGTGCGGGCCTGGCTGCCGGGCGCCCTCGAGCGCGGCGGCGGCTACCTGCTGCAGACGGCCAGCGCCGCGGGGCTGCTGACCAACATCGGGGCGGCGCCCTACTCGGTCTCGAAGCACGCCGTCGTGGCGCTGGCGGAGTGGCTCGCGATCACCCACGGCGACGACGGGCTGGGGGTCTCGTGCCTGTGCCCGATGTTCGTCGAGACCCCGATGGTGGCCGAGCTCCGGACCCGGCCGGGCGGGAAGGGTCTGACCGCCCTCGGCGTCATCCAGCCCGAGGACGTCGCCGAGGCCGTGGTGCGCGGGCTGGCCGAGGAGCGGTTCCTGATCCTCCCCCACCCCGACGTCGCCCGGATGGAGCAGAACCGGACCGGCGACCGGGACCGCTGGCTCGAGGGGATGCGCGGGCTGCAACGCCACGTCCTCGGCGCGGAGGGCTGACCCGGGACGGACGGCGCGGCTACCAGTCGTCCGGGGCGATCACACCCCCGACGGCCAGCGCGCCTCCCTCCCCCGCGGTCAGGACCACAGCGCCGCCCTCCTCGACCAGCTCGCCGGTGAGCGCCTCGATGTTCTGGGTGTGGGTGACCATGACCGCGATGTCGTCCCCGCCGAGGTGGACCTCGATGAGCCGGGTCGCCTCCGCGACCAGCCAGTCGGCCGTGCGCCGGTCGGGAGCGGCGGTGAGCGACAGCAGGAGGTCGGTGGCCTCGACCTCCCCCAGCCCCAGGGCGACCGCGGTGTCGACGGTCCGGCAGAACGGGCTCGCCAGGACCGCGTCGACCGCGACGTCGCGCGCACCGATGGCCTCGCCGATCGCCCGGGCCTGCGCGACCCCGGCCGCGGAGAGGTTGCGCTGCTGCGCGCAGCTGCCGCGGGCGGTCGGGTCGGCGTCGGTCTGGGAGGTGTCGGTCGCGGTGTGCCGCATGAGCACGACCGACCCGGAGGGCAGGGCCACGCCGTCATGCCCCGCCGGCCCGCCCGCGTCGAGCAGCACCGCCAGGCCCAGCACCGCCACGCACACGACGACCGCGCCGGCGAGGGCAACCCAGAGCCGCGGTCGGCTCGGGTCGCGGTCGCGGTCGCGGTCCACCATCACCTCCGGGCAGCGGGTTCGTCGCGGCCAGGTCTAGCCGATCACACCGACCTGGTGCAGTCGGCGGGGCAGATCACGTGGTCCAGCTCCGCCGCGGCATGCGTGGTCAGTGCGTGTGGAAGGGGAGGCCCGCGGCGGCGAGGTGGGCCTCGCCGATGGCCTCGGCGACGGTCGGGTGCGGGTGCACGAGCGCGGCGACCTCCGCGGGCAGGGCCTCCCACGCCGTGATGAGCTGGGCCTCGGCGATCAGGTCGGTCGCGTGCGGGCCGACGACGTGGACGCCGAGCACCGCCCCCTCCGGGCCGCCGGCGACGACCTTCACGAACCCGTCCGAGCCGTGGATGATCCCCTTCGCGTTCCCGCGCATGCTCGTGGTGGTGGCGGTGACGGCGTCGCCGTGGCGCTCGCGGGCCTGGGCTTCGGTCAGGCCGACGCTCGCCACCTCGGGCGTGCAGTAGGTGACCCGCGGGACGAGGGTGTGGTCGACCGGGGTGACGCGCTCGCCCGCGATCTGGTCGGCGACGGCGAACCCCTCGGCGAAGGCGGCATGGGCGAGGGCGAGGGACGGCGGTGCGAGCACGTCCCCGACCGCCCAGACGCCGTCGACCGCGGTCCGGCCGGACGGGTCGGCGACGACGTACCCGCGCTCGTCGAGGACCCCGAGGTCGTCCAGGCCGATCCCCTCGGTGCGGGGGCGTCGGCCGACCGCGACCAGGACGGTGTCGACGACGTGGGCGTCGCCATCGGACAGGCTCACGGTGGCGGCCGTGCCGGTGGGACCGTCGATGGCGGTCACGTCGGTCGCGGTGGTCCCGGCCACCGTGGTGATGCCCCGCTTGCGGAACGCCCGGGCGAGGGCAGTCGAGACGTCGACGTCCTCGAGCGGGGCGATCCGGTCGAGCGCCTCGACGACGGTCACCTCCGACGCGCCGAGGGAGCGGAACAGGCTGGCGAACTCGAGCCCCACCGCGCCGCTGCCGATCACCAGCGCCCGCTCGGGTATGCGGGTGAGGTGGGTCGCGGTGTCGGAGGTGATCACGACATCGCCGTCGACCTCGACCCCGGGGAGGGACCGGACCGCAGAGCCGACGGCGATCACGACGTGGTCGGCGGTGAGGGCCCGCTCTCCGTCGTCGCCGGTGACCGTGACGGTGTGCCCGTCGGGACCGACCGTGCCCCAGCCGGTGAGGTGGGTGATCCCGCGGGCCCTCACGAGCCCCTCGAGGCCTGAGGTGAGCTGGTCCTGCACGCCTTGGCGGAACGCGGCCATCCGCTCAACGTCGATGCCGCCGACCGTGAGGTCGAGGCCGAACCGCTCGGCGTCGCGCGCCTCGTCGAGGATGCCGCCGACGTGGAGCATGGCCTTCGAGGGGATGCACCCCCAGTGCAGGCAGGTGCCGCCGACGCGGTCGGCCTCCACCATCGCGACGGACAGGCCGCGCACGGCGGCGCGCAGGGCGGAGGCGTACCCGCCGGGTCCGCCGCCGAGGACGATGACGTCGTGGTCAGCCATCGGTCCGGGCCCTACAGCGACGCCAGCAGGCGGGTCGGGTCCTCGGTCACGTCGGCGAGGAACCGGATGAACCCGGCCGCCTCGCCGCCGTCGATGATGCGGTGGTCGAAGGCGATCGAGTAGGTGATGACCTTCCGGACCTGCACGACGCCGTCGACGACCCACGGCTTGTCGTGGATGCGACCCACGCCGAGGATCGCGGCCTCGGGGTGGTTGATGACCATGTCGCCGCCGTCGACGCCGAAGGCCCCGTAGTTCGAGATCGTGAACGTCCCGCCGCGCATCTGGTCCGGCGCGAGCTTGCCGGCGCGGGCGGTGGCGGCCAGGTCGTTGAGGCTCGTGGCCAGCGCGAGGATGTCCATCCGGTCGGCGCCCTCGACGACGGGGACGACCAGCCCGCGGTCGGTCTGGGCGGCGACGCCGAGGTTGACGTGGCGGTGCAGCACCATCTCCTGCGCCTCGACGTCGAGCGACGCGTTGAGGGTGGGGAAGCGCCGCAGCCCGGCGACGACCATCCGCATGATGATCGCGAGGGCCGAGACCTTGACGTCGTCCTGGCCGTCGTTGAGCGATTCGCGCAGCTCCCACAGCGGTGTGGCGTCCGCCTCCACCCACGTGACCGCCTCGGGGATCTCCCGCCGCGAGCGGGTCATCTGCGCGGTGACGGCCTTGCGGAGCTGGGTGAGGGGCACGCGCTCGGCCTCGAGCGCGCCCGCCGGCGCGGAGGGGATCGTGACGGGCTCGGCGGGCTCCGGCGCCGGGGCGGGTTCGGGTGCGGGGACCGCCGGCCCGCCCGCGGATGCCGCCTCGACGTCGGCCCGGGTGATGATCCCGTCCGGGCCGGTCCCCTCGACGGTGGTCAGGTCGACCCCGAGGTCCTTCGCCATCTTCCGCACCGGCGGCTTGGCCGGCGGGGTCGTGGCGCGCTCGACCCGCGTCGACGAGCCTCCCGGCGCTGCCCCTGCATCGGCGGAGTCGCCGCGGGCGGTCACCCGGCGGCGGCGCGAGCCCTTGCCGCCGGACGTGCCGTAGCCGACCAGGACGTTGCCGGAGTCCTCGTCGTCGTCGGCCCCGTCCTCCTCCACCACCGGGATGTCGTCGGCCACCGGGGTGGTCGGGGTCGGCTCCTCCGGCGGGCCGGCGGAGGGGTCGGCCACCTCGATGGTGATCAGCGGGGCGCCGACCTCCACCTCCTCCCCCTCCCCCGCGTGCAGGGCGGTGACCGTCCCGGCGTAGGGGGAGGGCACCTCGACGACGGCCTTGGCGGTCTCGACCTCGGCGACGTACTGGTCGACGGCGACGGTGTCGCCGACCGCGACGAGCCAGGAGACGATCTCGCCCTCCGTCAGCCCCTCGCCCAGGTCGGGGAGCAGGAAGTCCCTCGAGCGGGACGTCTCGGAATTCGACACGGTCGGCATGCCTAGTACTCCAGCGTGGTGGCGACGGCGTCCAGGATCCGGTCGACGTCGGGGAGGAAGTACTCCTCGAGCATCGCCGCCGGGTAGGGGATGTCGAAGCCGCCGACCCGCTGGACCGGCGCCTCGAGGTAGTAGAAGGCGTGCTGCTGGATGCGGGCGGCCACCTCGGCCCCGAACCCGAGCTTCACCGCGGCCTCGTGGACCACGACCAACCGGCCGGTCTTCTCGACCGAGCGGACGATCGTCTCGTGGTCGAAGGGGGTGAGGGAGCGGATGTCGACGACCTCGAGGTCCCACCCCTCGGCCTCGGCGGCCTGGGCGGTCTCCATGCAGGTCTTCACCATCGGGCCGTAGGCGGCGAGGGTCGCGGTCGTCCCCTCCTTGCGGACGACGGCCCGGCCGATCGGCTCGGTCGCGGTCGGCAGGGTCGCGTCCTCCTTCAGCCAGTAGCGGCGCTTGGGCTCGAAGAAGATGACCGGGTCGTCGGAGAAGATCGACTCGAGCAGCAGGGAGTACCCGTCGCTCGGCGTGCCCGGCGTGACGACCTTCAGCCCGGCCGTGTGGGCGAAGTAGGCCTCGGGGGACTCAGAGTGGTGCTCGACCGCCCCGATCCCTCCCCCGTAGGGGATCCGGATCGTGATCGGGAGGGTGACCGTGCCGCGCGACCGGTTCCGCATTTTCGCGACGTGGCTGACGATCTGCTCGAACGCCGGGTAGGTGAAGCCGTCGAACTGCATCTCGACCACCGGCCGGTAGCCGTACATGGCCATGCCGACGGCGGTGCCGACGATGCCGGACTCGGCGAGGGGGGTGTCGAAGCAGCGGTCGGCGCCGAAGCGCTCCTGCAGCTTGTCGGTGATCCGGAAGACGCCGCCGAGGGTGCCGACGTCCTCGCCGAACAGGACGACCCGGTCGTCCTTCTCGAACGCGTCGTGGAGGGCGGTGTTCAGGGCCTGGGCCATGGTGATCGCCATCTGCCTACGCCTCCTCTCCGGTGGTGCCCGCCGCGTCCAGCTCGCGCCTGAGCATCACCTTCTGGTCCTCGTGGTCGGGGATCGGGTCGACGTAGACGTGGTCGAACAGCTCGAGGGGGTCGCCGTGCGGCGCGTCGTAGATCTCCTCGCGGATCTTGCCGGCCAGCTCCTCGACGTCGGCGTCGATCGCCGCCTTCAGGTCGGCGTCCATCAGCCCGCGCTCGGTGATGAACCGCTCGTAGCGGGCGATCGGGTCGCGCCGCTGCCACTCCGCCATCTCCTCCGGCGTGCGGTAGCGCGTCGGGTCGTCGGCGGTGGTGTGCGCCTCCATCCGGTAGGTGACGGCCTCGATGAGGGAGGGGCCCTCGCCGCGGCGGGCCCGCTCGACCGCCTGCTTGGTCACCGCGTAGGTCGCGAGGACGTCGTTGCCGTCGCAGCGGTAGCCCGGCATGCCGTAGCCGACCGCCTTGTGCGCGATCGTCGGGGCCTTGGTCTGCTGGCTGAGGGGGACGCTGATCGCGTACTGGTTGTTCTGGACGAAGAAGACGCACGGGGCGTCGTAGACCGCGGCGAAGTTCATCGCCTCGTGCGGGTCGCCCTCGGAGGTCGCGCCGTCCCCGAAGTACGCCATCACCACCAGGTCCGTGCCGTCGAACTTCGCACCCATCGCGAACCCCGCGGCGTGGAGGGCCTGGGTGCCGATCGGGATGCTGAGCAGCCCGAAGTTGAACTCGTACGGGTCGTAGTCGCTCAGCCAGGTGCCGCGGAAGAGGTGGAGGATCTTGCCCGGGTCGACGCCGCGGACGATCGCGGTGCCCATCTCGCGGTAGGAGGGGAACACCCAGTCGCGCTCCTGCAGGGCGTAGGCCCCGCCGACCTGGGCTGCCTCCTGGCCGAGCAGGGACGCGTAGACGCCGAGCTGGCCCTGGCGCTGCAGGTTGATCGCCTGCTTGTCGATCCGCCGGCTGACGACCATGTACCGGTAGAGGTCCCGCAGGTCGTCGTCGGTCAGGTCGTCGATCGGGTAGCCCTCCACGTCGTGGAGGTGGCCGTCGTCGTCCAGGATCTGGATCGGCTCCTGCGGCGGCAGCAGGTCGGTCGGGTCGGGCCTCTGCCCTGAGGGGTCGCTCACTTCGGGGGCCTCCTCGCTCGGCTCGGGATCGCCGGGACGAGCATCGCACTGGCGCGGCGGCCGCGGGGTGGGGATGGCGCACCGGACACGGCCGGGTCGGGGCTCAACCTAGGGTGCAGGTCGACGCGGGGACAAGGCCTCTGACGACAAGACGTCCGGTCTGGGTGGTGCTGACAGCAGATGGCGGACGATGTGCGCGCGGCGTCCGGCTGACGGCGACGATCTGACGGGCGGGACGGCCACGTCCGCGGCCAGGCTGGTGCGACGGGCTGCCTGTCGTCGAGCAGTCCGTCCCCCGACTGCACGTCGTCTGGCTGGGTCGGCCGCGCGATTGCACGCTCTCCGGGACCGTCCTGGACGACGTGCAGTCGGCCATCGCCGTGCACTGGACGACGTGCAGTCGGCCACCGCCGACCACACGACACCGTGCAGCTGACCGCGGCCGCCCACCCGACACCGTGCAGTCGGCCACCGCCGGCCGCCCGACGACGTGCAGTCACCCACCACCGGCGACCCGACGGCGAGCGCCTACCCCAACTTCGCGGCGTACATCGCCCGATCGGCGGCGATCAGGGCGGCCTCGAGGCCGGCGCCCCCCTCGGTCCAGGCCGTCCCCACGGTGCAGGACACGCCGGCGTCGACCGCCTCGACCCGGTCCCGCACCCGCCTGCGCAGCTGCTCGACCACCACGGGGTCCTCGGTCGGCAGCACGACGCCGAACTCGTCCCCGCCGATGCGTGCCGCCAGCGCCCCCGACGGCGCGACCTCGGCGACCGCCTCCGCGAGCACCCTGGCGACCACCTTGAGCGCCCGGTCCCCCTCGGCGTGGCCGTGGGTGTCGTTCAGCTCCTTGAACCGGTCCAGGTCCGCGACCAGCACGCCGACCCCGCCGGGGCCGTGGGCGAGCTCCTCCACCGCCTCGTCCCACCCCAGCCGGTTGGCGAGCCCGGTCAGCGCATCGGTCCGGGCCTCTGACGCCGCCTGGTCCACCTGCCGGGTCAGCTCCTCCCGGGCCTGCGCGGCGCGGAACAGCACGTCGCTCGACTCGGCGAGGGTCCGGCCGACCCGCTGGCACAACCCGGTGAAGCCCCGCGGGCTGTCGGCGGTGTGGGCGACGAGCATGCGGCCCCGCCCGCCGTGCAACGGGAGGAGGTACCAGGACCGGATGCCGAGGCGCGGGACCAGGCCGCCGGGCAGGTCGTCCTCGGCGGCGTACTGCAGGCAGCGGGGCGCGTCGCCGAGCTCGCTGCAGCCCGACACGTCCACGTCGTCGGCGACGCCGAACCGGACGACGCCCACGTCTGGCAGGCAGGCGAACCCGACGTCGCAGCCGAGCGCGTCGCAGGTGACAGCCAGCAGGTGGGCGAGCGCCTCGCCGAGGTCCGCGCCGTCGAAGCGGAGGAGCTCCTGGACCGCTTCGAGCACCTCGAGCTCGTCGGCGAGGGGCTTGGCGGGGGACACCTCGACGATCTCGGCCAGCGCCGCGGCGCCCCGCCGGTCCACCCGGGGGTCGCCGCGGTCGAGGGGTCTGGCCTCGTCGGGGTGGCCGAGGACGACCAGCGCGTCGTCGGTCGCCACGACCAGGCTCGTGGTGGCGTAGTACGGCCCGACGACGCGGACCGGTTCGCTCGAGGAGATGAACACCCGGTCGCTGCGCCCGAGCGCCCCGGCGACGAAGGTCTCCGCGGCGAGGTCGATCTCGACCACGCCGGCCCAGCCGGCCCCGCGACCCACCCCTCCCAGGTGGGCGTACCGTCCCTCCCCCAGGCGCCGGAACACCAGCAGGTCGACCATGCCGAGATCGGCCAGCAGGTCCGCGACCTGGTCCGGCTCGTCGGCGGGCAGCGGGTCCTCGGCGCCCCCGGACGCCACGAGCACCGCGGCCAGCTCGTCGGCGGGCAGCGGGCGGGAGCCGAGGTAGCCCTGCCAGCCGGTCGCGCCGGCCGCGATGGCCACGTCGCGCTGGTGGGTGTTCTCGACGCCCTCGCAGACGCTCTCGAGGCCGAGGCCGGCGCACAGCCCGACCATCCCCTCGAGGACCTGGCGGGCGGCCGCGTCCTCGCCGGCCCGGTGGAGGAACGCCTGGTCCACCTTCACGCGGTCGACCGGGAGGTCGCGGAGGTAGCTGAACGACGAGTAGCCGGCCCCGAAGTCGTCGATGGCGATCGACACGCCCGCGCGCCGCAGGGCCGACAGCGCCTCGATGGTGGCGGTGGGGTCCGACATGGCCGCGGTCTCGGTCAGCTCGACGCACAGCTGGGACGGCGGGAAGCCGTGGCGGCGGACGGCGCCGAGGATCTGCTCGACGATCGTCGGCTCGTGGATCTGGCGGGCCGAGAGGTTGACGTTCAGCTGCAGGGGGCGGCCGGCGGCGGCGTCCAGGGTCGGCATGGCGGCGAGCGCCTGGTCGAGGACCACGCGGCCGAGGTCGAGTATCAGCGACGACCGCTCCGCCGCGGCGACGATGTCGGCGGCGGAGATCGCGTCGTCGTGGGCGCGGACCAGCGCCTCGACGGCGACCGGGCGGTCGGCGGCGTCGTAGATCGGCTGGAAGACCACGTACAGCCCGTCGTCGTGGATCGCGACGGACACGGCGGCCTCGACCTCGAGCTGGGCGACCACGGCGCGGGCGTCGCCCTCGTCGGCGACGTCGACGGTCCGACCGGCGGCGCGGGCGCCGTGCAGCGCGATGACGGCCCGTTGCACGAGCGCCTCGGCGTGGGCGTCCGGGTTGGCCTCGACGGCGATGCCGACCGTCGCGGTGAGGTGGATCGACTCGTCCCCGGCGTGGATCGGCTCGGCGATCGATCGGCGGATGGCTCGCGCGGTGGCGAGGAGCCCGTCGACGTCGCCGGCGCGCGCGACCACGACGACGAACTCGTCGGCGCCGAGCCGCCCGACGGTGGCCGAGTTCCCACAGACCTCCGAGTCGGCGCAGACCTCGGTCATGCGGGCCGCGACGGTGGAGAGGACGTGGTCGCCGAAGGTGTGGCCCAACCGGTCGTTGACGGTCTGGAAGCGGTCCAGGTCGACGACCACCACCGCGACGTGGGCCGTGCCGTCGGCGGCGCGCAGCGCGGTGCCGATCCGCCCGGTGACGGTGCGGCGGTTGAGCAGCCCGGTGACGGTGTCGATGCGGGACAGGTAGTCGACCCGCGCCTCGGCGGCCATGGCGTCGCGCTGGTCCTCGACGTAGAGGACGACATCGGCGTCGTGGTCGCCCGAGACCGCCGCACCGGTCACCGACACCGGGATGGCGGTCCCGTCGGCGCGCCGCAGGCCGATGTGCATGGTCGCCGAGGCGCCCGGGACGCGCCACAGCCGCCACATGCTGCGGCGGTGCTGGTCGAGGTCGCCGGGGTCGACCAGCTCGATCCCGTTGCGGCCGACCAGGTCAGCGGCCTCCAGACCGGCGAGGGTCGCCAGCGCGGCGTTCACCTCGAGGATCACCCCGCTCGCGTCGAGGACGGCGATGCCACCCGGCACGGCGTCGAGCACGCCGGCGAGTCGCGCCTCGGCGCGGGAGCGGCCCGGGGTGGCCCGACCCGTCGTCACCCGACCCACCGTCACCCGGCCGACCCCACCCGCCGGGACCGTGGGCCCCGGCTCGCCTTGGCGGCGTACATCGCCGCGTCCGCCCGCACGATCGCCGCGTCCACGTCGTCCCCGGCGATGGCCAGCGCGGTCCCGACCGCGACCGTCGCCGTGCCGCCGGTCTCGGGGACGGTCATGGTCAGCGCCTCCCGCAGGCGGTGGGCCAGACCGGCGAGCACGTCGTCGGCCGCGCCGGGCACCAGGACGCCGAACTCGTCCCCGCCGAGGCGCGCGGAGACCCCGCCGGGAGGGGTGCACCGGGCGATCTGGCCGGCGATGCGGCGCAGCAGCCGGTCACCCGAGGCGTGGCCGAGCGTGTCGTTCAGCGCCTTGAAGCCGTTCGCGTCGCAGATGACCACACCGGTGGGGGCGGGGACCTGACGCCGGTGGTCGACGGCCTCCTCCCACCCCGTCCGGTTCAACAACCCGGTCAGCCCGTCGGTGCGCGCCTCGGTGGCCGCCTGGGCCGCCTCGCGGCGCAGCCGCTCCTTCGCCGACGCGGAGTTGAACAGCACGTCGCTCGACTCGAGCACGGTCCTGGCGAGGCGCTGGGCGATGCCGCTGAAGTCCCGGTCGCCGGTGTGGGCGACCAGCACCGCGCCGTCACGGCCGTGGAGGGGCAGGGCGAACCACGAGCGGATGCCGGCACGCCGGACCAGGTCGCCGGGCAGGTCGTCGGCGACCGCGTGCTGGACGCATTGGCCGCCCCGGCTGACGCTCCGGGCCAGAGCCGCACCGACGGCGTCGGTGACCGCGAGGCCGTGGCCGACCGCGCCCGTCTCGGCCGTCCACGCCACGCCGACGTCGCACCCGAGCGCGTCGACGAGCACCGCGAGCAGGTGTGCCAACGCCCCCGCCACGTCGCTGCCGTCGTAGCGCAGCAGACCGCGGACGGCCTGCAGGACGTCGCGCTCGTCCGCGTCGGCGGCAGCGGCGTCCTCGTCGGAGCCGAGCGCGAAGCCCATCCGGTCCGGCCAGGCGGCGAGCTTCTCGACCAGCTCCGAGGCCGCCATCGGACGGGCGCCCAGGTAGCCCTGCCAGTAGGTGCAGCCGGCGTTGCGGACGAGCTCGAGCTCGTGGGAGTTCTCGACCCCCTCCCCGACGACGTCGAGCCCGAGGCCGCGGCAAAGCCGGCTCATCCCGTCCAGCACGTCGGCGGCCGAGGCGTCCGTGCCGGCCCGCTGCACGAAGGTGCGGTCGAGCTTGACCTCGTCGACGGGCAGGTCCCGCAGGTAGGCGAACGAGGAGTAGCCCATCCCGAAGTCGTCGACGGCGACCCGGACGCCGAGCGCGGCCAGGTCCCGGAGCGTCTGCACGGTGGCGGCCTGGTCGAGCATGGCGGCGGTCTCGGTCAGCTCCACGCACACCCGCGAGGGGTCGAGCCCATGGCGGTCACATGCCGTCCGGATCGTCTCGACCAGCCCGCCCCGGTTCAGCTGCCGGGTGGACCAGTTGATGTTCAACCGCAGGTCACGCCCGGCCGCGGCGGACAGCGCCGGCAGGGCGGCGAGGGCGTGGTCGAGCACCCACTCCCCCACCCGCACGATCAGCGCCGCGCGCTCGCCGGCCTCGATGATCTGCCCGGCCGAGACGCCGCTGCCAGGCCAGCGGACGAGCGCCTCGACCGCGACGACCTCACCGGCCATGTCGATCAGGGGCTGGAAGGCGACGTCGAGGTCGTCGTCGTGGACCGCCGCCTGCAGAGCGGTCTCGAGGCGGAGGTCGCGCACGGCTTCGGCGACGTCGGCGCTCTCGGCGAGGTCGGCGGACCGCCCGGCGGCGCGGGCGCGGTGCAGCGCGATCTCCGCCCGCTGGATCAGCGAGGCCGGGTCCACCGGCTCGCCGGCGAGGGCGATCCCGACGGTCACGGTCAGGCGGAGCGGGACGCCGTTGCGCGACATCCCCTGCGACGCCGCGTCCTGCAGCTGCCGGGCGATCGCGAACGCGGCGGCGGCGTCGGGGACGTCGGGGACCACCGCCACGAACTCGTCCGCGCCGAGCCTGCCGACGTCCGCGTGGCCGACGACGGATCCGAGCCGCTCGCCGAGGGTGGCGAGGACCCAGTCGCCGGCTTCCTGCCCGAACAGGTCGTTGACGGCCTGGAAGCGGTCCACGTCGACGGCGAGCACCGCGCAGGGCCGTGCCGGTGACGCGTCGGCGAGGTGGTGGCCGATCTGGTCCAGGATGCTGCGCCGGTTCGGCAGGCCGGTGATGGCGTCGTAGCGGCTGAGGGTCTCGAGGCGCGCCTGGACCTGGAGGCGGTCGTGGAGGTCCTCGATGTACATGACCACGTCGCCGCTCACGGGGTCGTGGCTGGCCTTGATCTCGGCGGGCAGCCGGTTGCCGTCGACATCCCGCAACGCCATCTGCATCGTCACGGTCGCCCCGGGCTCGCGCCACAGGCGGCTCATCGCGGGCAGGTTCCGAGCGAGGTCGGCGGGGTCGACCATGTCCCGTGCGAGGTTGCCGAGGAGGTCCTGGCCGTGGCAGCGCATGAACTCCGCCGCCCGGCGGTTGGTCGCGACGATCACGCCGTCGCGGTCGACGACGATCATCCCGTTCGGCGCGGCGAGGAAGGCCCGCGCCAACCGGGCGTCGACCGACTCCTCCACCTGACCCTCCATCCCCTACGTCATCGGCGGGGTGGATGGCGATCTGAAGGAGGTCCGCGGATGACCCGTCCGGTCTAGTCCGACTGCCGACCTGGTCCAGCGGGACGGCGCTGGTCCAAGGGCACGGTCTCGAGCTGCGGGCCGACGGTGCGGGTGCGCTTCAGCTCGTAGAAGCCCTCGGTCTGCACCAGCGCGGCCAGACCGTCCCACAGCCGCAGCGCCTCGTCACCGCGGATGACCGACGGGATGACGGGCCCGAAGTAGCCCTTCCACTCGTCGCCGACCTGGACGGCCACGATCGGCGTGCCGACGTCGTCGCCGGCCACCTCCTCCGCCTCGCGCGTGGAAGCGCGGACCGCGGCGTCGTAGGCGGTGTCGTCGTAGGCCTTCGCGTAGCCGTCGTCGACGCCGGCGGACCGGAGCGCCTCGGCGATGTCGAAGTCGAGCCCCGCCTCGCCCGACTCGGCGTCGGGCTGGTGGAAGTGGCGGCCGAAGGCGACGTACACGTCCCGGATCCGGTCGGCGTGCCCGTCGGCGCGGAGCGCCTCCACGATGCGCAGCAGGCCGAAGGAGCGCTGCATGGCCGGCAGGTACCGCTCGGCGTACTCCGGGTCCACGTCCCGACCTTCGTTGCGGACCAGCAGGCTGATCGAGCGCCAATCCACCTCGAGGTCTCGGTGCGGGGCGACCTCGTCGAGCCAGAAGCTGGTGATCCAGCACCACGGGCAGAGGGGGTCGAAGTAGAAGCGGACCTGCACGTCGGGCCTTTCGGAGTCGTTCGAATTCATCCTACCGTCCCCAACCCGGCGGTCCCGCACGCACCCCGTTCGAGGGGCTACAGGTCGCGTCGGCGGAAGGACCAGATCGCTGCGGCGGCGAGCAGCGCGATGTAGACGAGGCCCCAGAGGACCAGCCAGCCGCTCGGCGGATCCGTCGAGGCGAACGGGAGCCCGAAGTCCCCGGCCGCGAGCAGCGCGGGCGACTGCAGGTAGTACGAGGCGCTGCGCCACAGGGCGTCGCTCGGGATCACCAGCGAGATGGCGATGCCAACGCGCTCGAGCGACTGGTTGTCGAGGGTGGCCGCGACGAACTCGATGATCCCGGCCAGCCAGGCGAGGCCGTAGGCGACGACGACCACCACGCCGGCGGCGATGGCGGACAGCCGCGTCGACAGGCACACCCCGGCGGCGATGAGGAAGACGACCTCGGCGATCAGCAGGGCGATGGCCCGGCCGGGGTCCAACGCCGAGAACCCGCCGATGCCGGCGGCGATCGTGAGGACGGCGATGACCATCACCACGACGTAGGCGACCACCAGGCTGCCGAACGCGGCCGTGCGCTGGACCAGCCAGGACCAGCGCGGCACCGGGCGGGCCAGGATCGACAGGGCCCGGCCGGAGTCGACCTCCGCGGCGATCGCGCCGGTCGACAGCAGGATCGCGAGGAAGGCGGCGAGGAACTGCACCGCGTACAGGCCGAGGACGGTCATCGCGGTCGCGGCGATCGCGCGGTCCTGGGGGTTGTCGGTCTCGAGGCGGGAGAACCCGATCGAGTACGCCAGCCAGAACAGCGCGATGAAGAGGAGGCTGACGACGATCCCGACGGCGAGGATCTTCCGGCTGCGGGCCTCGCGGAGGGCATCGAGGAAGACGGTCATCGACCCGCCCCCTCCCCCGCGCGGGTGTCGCGGGCGGCGGCGTCCTGCGCGGCGGTGTCGAGGTCGTCGGCGTCGACCAGCCGGATGAACAGCTCCTCGAGGCTCGACTGGAGCGGCACCACCGCCCGGATGGCGGCGCCGGCGCCGACGAGGGCGGCGACCAGCTCGGGCAGCGCGTCGGCGTCGTCCAGCACGACCACGGCGGAGCGGTCGTCGCGGTGGCCGACGACCCCGTGGCCCTCGACGATCGCGAGGTGCGCGTCGGTCAGCGCGTCAGCGGTGATCCGCACCTCCCCACCGGTCGGCAGGCTCTGCACGGGCCGGTCGGCGAGGACCCTGCCGCGGTGCATGACCACGATGCGGTCACAGACCGCCTCGACCTCGCTGAGGAGGTGGGAGTTGAGCAGGACCGCGGTCCCGCCGGCGGCCAGATCCCGCACGACGTCACGGACCTCGCGCCGACCGATCGGGTCCATCGCCGAGGTCGGCTCGTCGAGGATGATCAGGCCGGGGTCGCCGAGCAGGGCCGCGGCGAGCCCGAGGCGCTGGCGCATGCCCTTCGAGTACCCGCCGACCTTGTCGTCGCCCCGGCCCGCCAGCCCGACGGTGTGGATGGCGTGGTCGATCGCGCCGTCGAAGCCGGCCGGGTCGACGCCGGCCAGGCGGGCGTGGGTGGCCAGCACCGGGCGGCCGGTCGCCCAGACCGGCTGGGCGAACGTCTCCGGCAGGTAGCCGACCCCCGTGCCGGCGCGGGGGTCGCTCGCGTCGACGCCGAACAGCCGGGCGTGCCCGGCGTCGGGGTGGACCAGTCCGAGCAGCATCTTGACCGTCGTGGTCTTGCCGGCGCCGTTGGGGCCGAGCAGGCCGACCGACTCGCCGGGCCGGATCGTCAGGTCGATCCCGGCGACGGCGAGGCGGCGGCCGTAGGACTTGCGGAGGCCCACCGCCTCGAGGGG